>JBATTL010000728.1:0-2773 GCA_049670525.1 Thiohalocapsa sp.
AGCAGGCTGGCACAGGCCCAGATGCCGTCGAACTGCTTCTGCCAGGTGATGTCCTGGAAGCGCAGGCACTGCACCGGCTGGCCAAGAAGGGACTCGGCCAGTGAGATCAAGGCAGGCGAGGCGTCGAAGGCGGTGACGCTATGGCCAAGTCTGGCAAAGGCGCGGGCGTCGCGACCGGAACCGCAGCCGGGGTCGAGGATGTGGGCCTGATCTGGCAGCTGTGGCAAGAAGCGCCGATACAGGGGGGTCATGTTGACTTCGCTGGTGTCGGCAAAGAACGTCGCTGCGTTCTGCTGGTAGTAGTCGTCGTTCAGGCCGGGCACTGAGAAATCTCGTCGTTGCCGTTATCACGCATCATTCGTATCACAAGGGTTTGCGGCATGCCGACACGGACTCTGAGTGGCGGCTGAAAATGGCGTAATCGTCGTCTGTCTCCGAAAAACCGCGTGAGTCATTCGGGTCAGGCTCGATTGCCAAGCCTTCCAAGCCTGGCCCGCTTGTCAGGTTGCTCTTACGCCCTCGCTGAACTTCGGTACTCGTTGGAAAAAAAGGACCTCAACTGCCTTGCGCCCGTTCCCGCAAGGCCTTGGCGACACTTGGCCCGGTGCGGTTATGCTTCTTCATCTCGCCCAGCTGTCGAAGGATCAGCGCATGCGCGGCATCCAACAACAACGGGTCGCCGTCGATCCCGATCGCTGGTGCATGGTTCGACACGGGCCAAAGTAGGCGTTCTTTCTGCGCCAGCAAGGCATTGCGATCCGGCACCTCACACTTGACGTAAACGGCGGGTGGTGAGCGTTTTTGCACGTCGGCCTGGAAGCGCTCGAACTCCGCGATCTGCTGCTTCACGGTATCCGGGTCTTGCTTCAGCTTGACCGCGGCATAATAGGCCGCCGTGGCCTCCAGCAGGATCCGTTGCTGGCGGCCCAATTCATCGCTCTGGCGCTGCGGGTCGGGTCGGGTTCGAGTCACCAAGGTCACCGGCTGCGCCTTCAAGGCACCGGCCGCGAGTGCGTCATCGACACTGCACAGCCGCGTCTCAGGCAATTGGACGGCCGCCAATGGCTGTCGCTCCGCCCAGCACTGCTGCACCTGCTCGAACGGCGGCGTTCCCGGCTGTAGCATAAGGTCCAGCAGTTGTTCGAAGATCGGATCACCATAGGTGGCGAAATGCAGCCGGCGCCGGTCTTCCGCGCCGAGGCCGGCCTCGAAGAGTTTGCGCGAAGTAGTCAGCAGCACCGGCGCTTCCAACCCCAATATACCCTCCAACACCAGTGCCTCGCCCTGCGCAAAGGTCTCGATGCGTGCGCCCAGCGCCTGCAGATAGCCCCCAGGTTGTGCACTCTCGCTCAGCACCCGCCAAATGCCCTCCAGACTGGCCGGCAAGGGCTCCGACATGGCTTGCTGCTCCAGCTTTTCGTAGGCCGCCTTTTGGTCCTGCGCTGGAAACTCGGTCAGCCGTTGTCGCTCGCTGATCTGCTTCGCATGCAACATGGCGCGACGGATCAGCTCTTTCTCGTCGATATGTCCCGGCTCGTCCTTGGATTTCGCAAAGTCCTCGAAGTCCTCCGGCTGGATCGGCAACAGCGAGAACTGCAACTCGCCGGAGACGCTGATGGCCTCGCGGAAACGGGTCACCAGCCGCGTATACACCACCTCCTCGACGCTGTCTTGATACAGATAGTTGTAGACATGGATGCGCTTGTGGTGCTGGCCGATACGGTCGATACGCCCGATGCGTTGCTCCAGAATCATCGGGTTCCAGGGCAGGTCGAAGTTGATCAAAAGATCGGCACTCTGCAGGTTCAGGCCCTCGGCGGCGGCGTCGGTGCAGAGTAGGATGTCGATATGTCCGCCGACGAAGCGCTGCTTTATCGCCGTGCGGTCCATCCCCTCCGGTTTGTGCTCGCCAGCACGGCGGAGGCTGCCGCCGGCGCCGGAGAAGGTGCCGATTGGACAGCGCGGCAGTCGCCGGCACAACTCCCCGTGCAGCGCACTCAGGGTATCCCCGTAGCGGGTGAAGACCACCAACTGGCGAACGCGGTCGGTGCCGGGCAGGCGCCGTTGCTCGATATGCTCCAGCAACAGATGGGTCTTGCGCGGTACCTTGGGCAGTTGCTGCATGGTCTGCAGCAGCGCATCCGCCGCGGTCTGCTCCCAGGTCAAGTCGCTCTCGCTGCGGTTCTTCAGCACCAACCCCTCAAGCTCCGCCTCATCCAGTTCCTCGAGTGCCTCTCGATCGTCCTCGTCCAGACTGAGTTGCTGCGCCTTGTGCGCGAGCGTCTGCTCGATCTTGATCAGACGCCGCTCCAGCGAGCAGCGCAGGGCATGGAAGGAGGAGGCGAAGCGCAGCCGCAGGAAATAGAGGTAAAAGCCGATCGCCGCACGCTGGCGCCCGTCCTCCATGTTCGCGGCAATCCGATCGGCCAACTCCGCGCAATAGAGCTGCAGCTGCTCGTAGACTGTTTGCTCGCTGCCGTTCAGCGCGACGATACAGGGATGCACCTCGCGCCAGGCCAGGTTGGCATTCAGCAGCCCTTCCCGCTGGTAGGCGCGCAGCAGCGAGCGCCCGTGTCGCAGCATACCGCGGCCCGGCGGCGCCAACAGGCTCAGCGCGGGCTGCAGTTCCTGCCAGCCGCCCAGCGGCGGCTGGCCATTGTCGACAAAGTCCGTCAGGCCCATCTCCCCGAACAGACTCAACACATGCTCGCGCACGAACCGCCATTGCTCGGGCGCGGACTTGCGCACCTCGCGCAGATAGCGTTGCAGCCAG
>JBATTL010000729.1:0-6039 GCA_049670525.1 Thiohalocapsa sp.
GGGCGCGGCCCGGCGCTTCTATCTGATCGACAACGCTCCGCCGCGCGCTGGCCAGTGCTTTCGCGCGCCGGGCCAGGCTGAGGTATTGCGTCGGATCTGCAGGGAGGGTGCGGCCGGGTTCTACCGGGGCGAGGTCGCCGAAGACCTGATCGAATCTCTCCGGGCCCTGGCTGGTGTGCACAGCATGGACGATATGGCCGCCGTCAGTGCCGAGCTGGTGACGCCCATCTCCGCTGATTATCGCGGCACGCAACTCGTTGAGTTGTCGCCGAACGGGCAGGGGATCACTGCGTTGATGATGGCCAAGATCCTGGCCCGACTCGATCTCGGTATCCTCGAACCGCTCGGGGCGCAACGCGCCCACCTGGAGGACGAAGCCGCGAAGCTCGCCTACGATGCCCGCAATCGCTTCGTCGCCGATCCAAGGCAGGCACCGAATGCGTCGGAGGTCCTTGCGCATCTGCTGAGCGACCAGACCGCACGCGCCCTTGCCGACCTGATCGATCCCGGTCGTGCAATGCCCGATCCGCGACCCCTCAACGAATCGGCGCATCGCGACACCGTCTACCTGACCGTCGTTGCTAAAGACCGCTGCGCCGTGTCGCTGATCTTCTCCGTCTTCCATGGTTTTGGCACCGGGCGCGCGTCGGAGCGCTTCGGCTTGCTGTTCCAGAACCGGGGTGCCGGCTTCTCGCTGACCCCTGGACATCCAAACGAGGCCGCGGGGGGCAAGCGTCCGCTGCACACCATCATCCCGGCCATGTTGCGGCGCGATGGTCGCCTGATCATACCGTTTGGCGTGATGGGCGGACCCTACCAGCCCACTGGCCATATCCGCATCCTGACCAACCTGGTCGACAATGGCATGGACCTTCAAGCCGCCTTGGGTGCGCCGCGCAGCTTCGCATGGACGGATGGCCTGGAGCTTGAGTCCGGCTATGAGCCGGAGACTGTCGATCAGCTCTCGGACATTGGCCACCGAGTCCAGCGCAGCGCGGCCCCCCTCGGCGGTTCCCCGGCGATCTGGATCGACCAAGAGGCCGGCGTGCTGATCGGTGCATCCGATCCGCGCAAGGACGGCTGCGCACTCGGGTACTAGGCGGTCTGAGGACGCTTACTCCAGCCAAAGCAGGACCGGTCAGGGTGCCCCACTGGGCAATGTTGAGTTCCGCTGCAATTGGGACTCCACGGCCTGCATTGCTTGCTCGGAGATGGAGATGCGGTGCCGCGCTACGCAACCGTTGCCGCGACGCCGGAGGTGGGCGCAAAGTCCAGCGAGTTGGTATCAGTTGGTGCAGCGATGCAGCAACAGGCAGCCCTTCGCCGCCACATTCACCCGCAGCAAGCCTTCGTTCGCCGGGTGCTCGGTGCCCGTCAGCAGATCTGTGAATCGCGTCGTGCTGGAGTTCGGCAATGGCGCTAGATTCACCGTTGTGTTCATGGCCGATCCTGTGGAGCGGTTCACAATCAGGATCAGTTGCTCGGCGTCTGGCGTATGGGCGTCTGTATCGGCGTCGAAGCGGGCGAAACCGAATAGGTCGCCATCGGCGATCAGGCTTTGGTAGGCACCCCGACGAAGCGCGGTATGCTCCTTGCGGAGTCGGGCCAGGGTGCGGATGAATTCGAGCAGATCCCGATCCCAATCGTCCGCGTTCCAATCGAAGCACGCGCGATTAAAAGGATCGTTCTGGCCGGTCATGCCGATCTCGTCTCCGTAGTAAATGCAGGGTACACCGGGGTACGTGAACTGCATCAGCAGCGCGATGCGCATCAGCGCCTGGTCCTCGCCGAGCAAGGTCAGAAAGCGGGTGGTGTCGTGGGAGCCGAGCAGGTTGAGTTGGCAGAGCTGGTTGGCGTAAGGGATTCGCGAGCGCGCGTCGGTGAGCCAGCGGTCAAGATCGCCCGCGTCGATGGCGATCGGATGGTAGTTGACGTCTTTTCCGGCTAGGAAGGCCCGCAGTGGATGGGCGAGGCCGTAATAATTCATCGCGCCGTCTTCCTGGTCCCCCTGCAACCAGCGCGTCGCCTCGAACAAGTGCTCGCCGAGGATATAGGCGTTCGGGTTCTCTTCCCGAGCCGCGTCGCGGAGTGCGCGGACGTGCTTGGCATTGTTGGCTGCGCCGGTGCCTTCGCCCAGCATATGGATGACGTCGAAGCGCCAGCCATCGATCGCGTAGGGCGCGCGCAGCCAGCGCCGCACGATGGCATCGCGGCCGGCGTAGAAATAGTGCTGCACCTTGGTATTGGCGAAGTCGAGCACCGGGAGTACCTTGGAGCCCTGCCAACAATGGTAGCTTTCCGGGTCGTCCGCATCGTGGAAGATGAAGGCGTCGCGGTAGGGGGCATCGACGCTGCCGTACGCGCCCGGCTCCGAATGTGTATTCCAGCGGTTGAACCAGGGATGCGTATCCGAGCAATGATTGAAGACGGCATCCAATACCAGGCGCATGCCGCGTTCGGTGGTCGCGGCGCGCAGCTCGGCCAAGGCTCTGTCGCCGCCCAGGGCAGGGTCGACGTGCTCGAAGTCCTCGACGTCGTACTTGTGCACGCTCGGTGATGTGAAGATCGGGTTCAGGTACAACGCCGTGACGCCGAGGTCCGACAGATAGCCGAGACTGTCGCGCACACCCACCAGGTCGCCGCCGTAGAACTCGCTGTTGGGTCGCTGCCGATCGATGGGTTCGCCCCATGCCTTTGCGCGGATCGGCCCCTCATCGCGCATCCGGTAAGCGCCGTCAACCGGCCCGAGGCTTGAGTCGCCGTTGCGGAAACGTTCCGGGAAGATCTGATAGAACACTTGATCCGGCACCCAGTCCGGTGTCGAAGATCGATTGGCGAGCCGGAAGAACCGCTCGCGCACTGGCATGCGCGGGCTCACGCCCGCTGCATCCAACCACCATTGCCGGTCCGAGCAAAGCAGCTTGAAGGCATAGACGGTCTGATCGGCGGCGGTATCGAGGGTCAGCGGTGCTTCCAAGACCCGAAAACGCCCGCGCGGCGTAATCTCTTCCATCGGCACCAGCGACTCCTCGTTGTCCGGTTCCGATCGCAAAAAGCCCTCCTGCCATTCAAGGCTGCTGGAGACCCAAACCTGGACCCATGGGTGCGATCCGCGATGACTCAGAAAGGGCGGGAGTTGGTGGTGCAGCAGGATGGGTCGGGTCGGCGATTCGTGCGAGGGCATCATTGGCAGCGAGGTCGGTGGCAGGAGATACGATCGGGTATTCAACGTCCATGAACAGCCCACGGGATAGACATCTTCGATCGTCACCGATGACGGCGCGCCCGCGGGGTTGTTGCTGAGCGCGTGCGCGAGCTATTTGCTGTCATGTCGTCTTGGAGCTGGCACCAAGGGCGTCCGCTACGTCGCAGTCCTCAGGTGTCGCATCGCCTGGGGGGTTCGATTTCCGTCCGCACTCGCGGCCGCGAAGTCCTACCAGGTGAAGCGTTCAAGGATGTCCTGGAACTCCTGACGGCCTTCGGTATCGGCGAAGTCGATACAAGCCGTCACCCCCCGTGCGGGCATCTCGATCGGTGGAACGTTGCCGTCGATGCCGGGTGTGCCGCGCACCAGCGGCCCGTCGTCCTCGAGATCCAGCGTCACCAGCAATTGAGCTGGCACTTGTGATAACGCACTCCCATTGACCGGGCCGTGGTCGTCACAGGGGTTGTTCGGTGCGTTGTAAGGAGACTCTGTGGGTGTTCCGTCAACGCTCGGAAAGTCTGGACTCCAGGCCGGGAACGGGCATTGGAGAATGTAGGCTCTGGCTTCACGGCAATCGAAGAGGTCCGGTCGAATCATCGCGACCAGGGCGTACTGGTCGAATGGCCCTTCCTCGGTGCCAAAAATGCCGCTCCAATACGCGTTCCGCGGCGCGGCGGCATCGAGTAGCCACTGGAAGCTGGCCTGGGCAACCGGTGTCACGATGGGCGGTCCGGGGTACACCTCGGCGTTAAACGGGATCAGGTCATTGGCTTGCGACGTCTGGCCGGTGAGGCTGAACGACATGAGCCGGATCTTCACTTGCTGGGCATGCTTGGCGCCGAGCAACAGTGCGGCGCCAATCGGATCCATACGGGGGTTGAAGTCGTTGACGGCCAGGCCGTTGATTTGCACGCGTTGACCCTCGAGCCGTGACGCCAGGGCGATGACCTCCTTGATATTCCCCAGCACGCGTTTCGGCGCAGTGTTGAGCAGACAGGCTACATCGGTGAGCGGCCCGATGGCGAGGATCGTGACCGGCTCGCGGCTCGCGGCGACCAGCTTGACCATCTTGCGCACGCCGAGGTTGCGGCAGGCGGCCCCGAAAGAACCAGCCCGTCCGAGCACCGGAACGTCGCTGCCATCGAACCAGGTCGGAATCGGATGCAGTGTCGGACTTGCGGGGCTGGTTGCGCCCGGAACGATTGGGATGTCGTAGCGTCGCTTGAGTCGTCGCACGATCTGGCGTGCCACCAGCATCTCGGCGGGTAGACTTGCGTTGCCGTACGTAGGGATGACACCGATTAGGTCGACCATGCCCTTGGCATCGAGGTTTGAGGCCATGGCCAGCGCGAGTCCGTCGTCGATGTCCTGAGGGGTGACGTCGGTATCGAACGTATAAGGGTGAGTGGCGCTGAAGACCACCGGATTCAGGCTCTTGCCTCCGTGTGTATCGATCAGACCGATTGCGATGTCGGTGGAAAGGATGACGGGGCGGGCGCGGGGGCGACGCCGGTGGGAGCCTGGATCCCAGTCGCCAGCACGCCATCCGCGGCCGCCGTTCTCCCCGGCCTCCGTATCGACGATGGCGCCGAACGAGCAAACGACGACAAGCACGACGATGCTGCAGACGGACCTCCGATCCGGCATGGCCTTTCTCCCGTGTGCCGCGGATGGAACATCCATCACGGTACGCGAATTCTGCCCGTGCCTGCGCCGATCGTCGACGCGCTAGTGCGTTGTCAGATATTCCCGCAGACCCCATCGCGTCGGTGATTTCAAACCCATCCGCAGCGACCGCCGTCCCGAGGACGACGAGGCTGAATCTGTTTGCCTTCATACGGTAAGAATTCTGGATATTTCACAATGCGAAAACCATTGAACATTGCGGAATGACAGGCGTGGATCTAGTTTGTAGGTCAACGCCGGTGCAGCAGCGACGACCCCGGCATAATCGACCATCATTCGGAGTGACACGACCATGACCGCACCAGCAACCGCTATCGGCACCGGTGCAGACCGCACCGCCGCCACCGACGTCGGCTCGGACTTTTGCAAGGGCGTGCTGCACTTCGGCACGCTGGCCGCTGTCCACGACAGCCTTGGCGCGGAGCCGGCAATTGCCGAGGACGATCAGGCGATTCGCAAGATTGATGCCGCGGCCGTCTACCAAACGCGACTCACCGCGGACGCGCTTCGATACACGACGTTGCAATTGTGCGCGTCCAAGGAATCCGGCCATCCCGGCGGCTTTGCAAGCTCCGCGGACGCCTACGCCGCGCTGACCATGCTCGGGCACACCACTGTCGTTACCGAGGTTGGCCACCATGCGCCGGGCTTCTACAGTGCGATGTTCCTGGATGGTTCCCTCGAGGGCATGGGCATCCGGAACATGACCCATCTTCAGGAACGCTTCCGGGAGCGCGATGGCCTGCTTGGCCATCTTTCAGGCGCCGTTCCGGGGTTGCTGGCACCGGCAGGCCCGCTCGGCCAGGGCCAGCACTTTGCGATGGCGGGCGCCTATCTGAACCGCGACAAGCTGTTCCCCTGCACCATCGGCGACGGCGGGCTGGGGGAGCCCTACATCCTGTCGGCGATCAAACACTTCCATACCAGCTATCCGGACGTGACCAACTTCCTGCCGGTGTTGGTCTGGAACGGCTTCAGCCAGGAGCACCATTCGATGGTCTCGCTGATGGACAACGCGCAGATGACCGCCTACTGGCGGGCGCACGATTTCGCGCAGGTGATCCTGATCGATGCCAAGGACTATGACAACGCGGATCAGCAGGGCGCCTACGTCGACAGCACCCTGTTCAGCGACGCTGCCCGCGACG
>JBATTL010000730.1:0-1529 GCA_049670525.1 Thiohalocapsa sp.
GACTAAACGACGGCCACGATAGGCAAGCGGTTGGCTTGGGTCAACGGACACCCACGCAACGCGCATCAAAGCACACGAGATCGGGTTCGAGCGCCGCACCACCAGTTCTTTCGCCTTGACTAACCGCCTCAGCGACCTGCGGCCAGACGATCAGCCTAACTGGTATAGTCGCAACTGCCAAAACGGAGAACTAAACAACCATGTCAGCGCTTTACCAGTCCAATATAAAGGGACTGTCCTTGATCAATCGCGGCAAAGTCCGCGATATCTACGCCCTGGACGGCAACCACATGTTGGTCATCACGACCGACAGGCTATCCGCCTTCGACGTTGTCTTGCCGCAGCCGATACCCGGCAAGGGCGAGGTGTTGACACGGGTCTCGAATTTCTGGTTTGCCCGCACCGCGGGTCTGGTTCAAAATCATCTCACCGACATTAGGGTCAGCGACGTAGTCACCGACGCCGATGAGCGCCGCCAGCTCGGCGATCGCGCTATCGTTGTGCGCCAGCTCAAACCGCTTCCGGTAGAGGCCATCGTGCGGGGCTACCTGATCGGCTCGGGCTGGAAGGACTACCAGGGCGGCGGTTCGGTCTGCGGTATCGAGCTCCCGGTCGGACTGCGGCAGGCCGATCGACTTCCCAAGGCCATCTACACGCCGTCCACCAAGGCCGCGGTCGGCGACCACGACGAAAACGTTAGCTTCGCGAAAACCGCGGATCTGATCGGCACCGAGCTTGCCGAAAAAGTCCGCGACCTCAGTATCCGTATCTACCTCCAGGCGGCCGAATTCGCACTAACCCGCGGCATCATCATCGCAGACACCAAGTTTGAATTCGGCTTGGATGACGCGGGCACCCTGCATCTGATTGATGAAGCATTGACTCCCGACTCGTCGCGCTTTTGGGCCGCCGACCAATACCGTCCGGGCATCAGCCCACCGAGTTTCGACAAGCAATTCGTGCGCGACTATCTAGAGACGCTGGACTGGAACAAGACCGCGCCCGGTCCGCAACTGCCCCAGCACATTATCGACAAAACCGCCGAGAAGTACGCCGAGGCGGAACGACGGCTCATTGGCCATTGACGCTGCCGGATCAGGGTTTGGGCATCAACTCCATATCCACGCTGAACGCGTCCGGGTATACGGGATCCTCGTTGGGCTTGCTGACAAAATACCCCTGAATGGCATCCACGCCCAACGCGAACAGATGTGGCAGAACGTTGGCACCGTCGACCGCAAGCGCGATCGCCTCGAGACCGTGGTGTCGCGCGATACGAATCAGCGCGCCCACGTCCGACTCGTCCACTTCGCCGGCGGCTAGCCCATGGATCAAGGTCGGATCCAGCTTGATGTGCGTCAAGGACCGAGCGTGCTGGCGCAGTAGCGCGCCGTCCGCGAGCCCGACGCACTCCAGCAGCAAGCCATGCCCCTGTTCACGCAGGGCAATCTCCAATCGTCCCAACTCCGCGGGATGGCGTGACAACAGTTCCCGCCTGATCTCCACCGTGAGCGTACCCTTGCGAATAT
>JBATTL010000731.1:0-1800 GCA_049670525.1 Thiohalocapsa sp.
CTACGACAACAGCCTGATCCTGTCCGCGGCGCTCGGGCAGCTGGAGCGTCGCGGCGAGATCGGCCCCGCCGAGACCCTCAAACGCGTCTCTCCGGTCGCTTGGCAACACATCAACTTCTACGGCCGCTACCAGTTCGACGAAGATCTCGTGCCGCTGGACTTCGAGCAGTTACGCCAGCAGCTGTCCTCCGAGGCGGTCAACAGGCTCTATGCGAACACGAATCCATAGTGCAGATTCTTCACGGCTCGGGCCAAAAACCCCAATTTCGGCTGAGTCTCCTCGGATGCTGCAACGACGGGCTTCGGGGCGGCCCCCAATTGAGCACGGCCAGCGTCCCCGACATCGCTGCTGCTTCGGCGGGACGGGTCCATGCGCTTTGGGGCCTGCGGCAGACTGCCTCAAACCAATGGCCGGGGCTTCTCCGCTTGTCGATCCGCAGGCGCATCGGCTGCTTCGTCAGCGGTGCAGGTGGCTTTGCAGCCCAACCACAAGATCCGTTCTTCTGGTTCCGCTTTCAGCGGTTTGCCCGCTTCGATCATGCGGACTTCTTTGCCGGTGCCAATAACCAATACAGGAAACGAACGAGTCGGGAGCCCAGCCTTGAATCGTGCCACATCGTATTCATCGGTGATGCCCGTGGAATGAAAGCTCCAGCCCTGGTACCAAAAACGTTGCAGGTCTTCGTACTGGATGTCCTCGGCAATTGCGGTTCGACCCCGTGCCTCCGGTGAAGGACGGCGCTGCTCGGCCACCTCGTCGGCGGCCAGCTGGAACACCTTTTGTCGCCCCAGCTCTGGCGCGAAGTGCGCGCAGACCAAGGCGTTGTAGGCGTCATTGTTGGTCGTCGCCAACAGGCTGCCATAGGCGCCGAGCTCCAGCGAGCTCTCCGCGTGCTCCGATAAGAGTTCGCCAAAGTACACCGGCACGCCACCGAGGCGCGCGTTGCGTAGTCGATGCCAGGCGTTGTCGACGATGATGACGGGCACCTCCAGCTTGTGCAGCGCGACGGCGAGTCCGCTGCTCCAGGCCGTACCGCCGGCAATGATCAATCCGCCCTGACGCTGAGCGCTGAGGTCGAGCCGGCGCGCCATCCAACCGAGACTGAAACCGTGCAGTACGACCGTGCTTAGGATCAGGGTGAAGACCAGCGGGAGCAAGAGTTCGGCGCCCGCGAGCCCACGCGCGGCCAGCGCTGGACCGAACACACCGGCGACAGCGGCGGCGACCACCCCGCGCGGTGCGATCCAGCCCACCAGCGCACGCTCCTGCCAGCTCATGCCGGCACCGATGGTGGAAAGCCAAACCGCCAATGGGCGGACCAGCAAGATAACCGCTGCGATCAGCGCGCCGCTGCGCCAGTCCAGCGCCAGCATGATGTGGGGGTCGAGGTCTGCGGTCAGTAGTAGAAACACGCCGGATACCAGCAGAACTGCGATGTATTCCTTGAAGCGGCGCAGCTCACCGACGCTGGGTAGGTTCATGTTGCCGAGCACAACACCCATCAGGGTCGCCGCGATCAGCCCGGCCTCCTCCAATACAATGTTGGACAGGGCGTAGGCACCGAGCGCCGCCGCCAACGCAATGGGTCCTTTGAGATACTCTGGCACTTGGCCGCCCAGGAAGGCCCGACCCAGCAGCCAGCCGCCTGCACCGCCAAGCGCCAGTGCGGTGCCGACGCCGGCAGCCACGTGCAACAGCGTATCGTCCAAGAGGCCCGCATCGGCACCGACGAAATAGTCGAAAATCACGACCACAAGGACTGCGCCGACCGGGTCGTTGACGATGCCCTCCCACTTCAG
>JBATTL010000732.1:0-2035 GCA_049670525.1 Thiohalocapsa sp.
CATGGACATCGATCCTTACAGCGAGCCGCTCGCTAACGACAAGGACGGAAATCCCGTCTATCTGCGCGACATCTGGCCGAGCCAGGGTGAGGTGGCGGACACCGTTTCCACCTTCCTTGGCCAGGACGACTTCATCAAGAGCTATGCCGACGTCTTCGCCGGGGACGCACGTTGGCAGGGCCTCACCGCGCCGGAAGGCAAGACCTTCGCTTGGGATACCAGTTCGACCTACGTGCAGGAGCCGCCCTACTTCCAGGGCATCACCAAGGATCCAGTCCCTGTCGCAGCGATCGACGATGCGCGCTGTCTGGCGCTGCTCGGCGATTCGGTCACGACCGACCACATCTCGCCAGCAGGCAACATCAAGGCCGACAGCCCCGCGGGACGCTATCTGATGGAGCACGGCGTTCAGCCAGTCGATTTCAACTCCTATGGCTCCCGCCGCGGCAACCACCAGGTCATGATGCGCGGTACCTTTGCCAACATCCGCTTGCGCAACCGCATGGCGCCGGGTACAGAGGGCGGCGTCACGCTGCATCAGCCTTCCGGCGAAGGGATGTCCATTTACGACGCCGCGATGCGGTATCAGGCGGACGGCGTGCCGGCGATCGTAATCGCTGGAAAGGAATACGGCTCCGGTTCGTCACGGGACTGGGCGGCCAAGGGTCCGCGTCTGCTGGGTATTCGCGCCGTGATCGCCGAGAGCTACGAGCGCATCCACCGCACCAACCTGGTCTGTATGGGGGTGTTGCCGTTGCAGTTCATGCCGGGAGACAGCGCTGAGACGCTGGGCCTGACTGGCGACGAAACCTTCAGCATCGCCGGCCTCGACAATGGCAATGCGAAACAGGTGACGGTCTCGGCCAAGTCCGACAGCGACAAGAAGCAGTTCAAGGCCCGCGTGCGCATCGATACCCCGAATGAGGTGGAGTACTACCAGAACGGCGGTATCCTGCACTACGTGCTTAGAAAACTCGCCTCTTAAGACCGGCAAGCTTTCCGGAGTAAGGAGCGGGAGCAGAGCGCCGATGGCCAGGGATAGTAGCTCCCTGGTCGCCGGCGTTTGCGCTTCTGTCTTGATTAGTCGCCTCGCCTCATTTGAAAGCCACGGATATCGCAGATGACTCAATCCTCCATGGACCTCTCCGGCCTGACGGCCATCTCCCCGGTCGACGGCCGCTATGGCTCGAAGACCGAGGCCCTGCGGCCCATCTTCAGCGAGTACGGTCTGATCCGGCATCGTGTGCTGGTGGAGGTGCGCTGGCTGCAAGCGCTGGCAGCGCACCCCGACATCCAGGAGGTACCGGAACTGTCGGACAAGGCCAATACCCTACTCGATGGGGTCGTGACGGGGTTCTCGGTGGATGACGCGAACCGGGTCAAGGCCATCGAGCGGACCACCAACCACGACGTCAAGGCGGTGGAGTACTTCCTGAAGGAACGCATCGCCGGCGACGCCGAGCTGGAAGCGGTGTCCGAATTCATCCACTTCGCCTGCACGTCCGAGGACATCAACAACCTGGCGCACGGCTTGATGTTACTTGCGGCCAGGGAATCGGTGTTGCTCCCCGAGATGGACGCACTCATCGAGAGCATCCGCACCCTCGCCCACCTGCACGCCGCGGTGCCGATGCTGTCGCGCACCCATGGCCAACCCGCGTCGCCGACCACGCTTGGGAAGGAGATGGCCAACGTCGTGCATCGGCTGCGCGCCCAGCGCGACGCGATTGCCCGGGTTGCACTGCTGGGCAAGACCAATGGCGCCGTGGGCAACTACAACGCGCACCTAGCGGCCTACCCGGAGCTGGACTGGCCTGGAATCGCAAAGCAGTTCGTCGAATCGCTTGGGCTGAACTGGAACCCCTTCACGGTTCAGATCGAACCTCACGATTACATGGCCGAGCTGTTCGACGCGATCGCCCGCTTCAACAACGTCCTGCTCGATTTCTGCCGGGATGTCTGGGGCTACATCTCCCTCGGCTATTTCAAGCAACGGACCGTCGCCGGCGAGGTCGGTTCGTCAACCATGCCGCAT
>JBATTL010000733.1:0-2749 GCA_049670525.1 Thiohalocapsa sp.
CCGTCATCTGGGGTCTGTTTGGACCCTTCCGCAAGGCGGATCGGTATCGATTGGAATGAGCCTCGATGCACATCACGAAATACACGGACTATTCGCTGCGCGTACTCATGCTCCTGGCCCTCCAGGACGACGACAGGCTGATCAGCATCGCCGAGATCAGCAAGATCTTCCAGATTTCCCGCAACCACCTTACGAAAGTTGTCAACAACCTCGCCCAGCTCGGTCTCGTCGCTTCGATGCGCGGCCGCGGCGGCGGTATCAGACTCGTTCCAAGCGCGCGCGAGATGACCATCGGCACCGCCATGCGCCATCTCGAAGGGGTCAATCGTATCGTGGATTGCGATGCGGGGCCCTGTCTCTTTCGCGGCTCTTGCGAGCTGGATCTCGCTTTTCAGCGAGCGACCCACGCGTTTCTTGCTGAACTTGACAAGTGCTCGTTGGCCGATTTGGTCGCGCGCAAGACCGATCTTCAGCGGATCATCAGACGACACCCCTGAGTCCGCGGTAGACGCAGGTCCACGACACCTTGCAACACGAAAAAGATCGCCTCACCGGCATCGCCGACATTGAAGACGCGAGCCTTGCGCGGAAGCTTCAACGTTTCCACCAGGGCATGCAGCGTCGCCAACACCGCGGAGTCAACGCCTTCGAACAGTTCATTGGATTCGATCTCGACACGGCTGGCGCTCGACGACCGCCGACCATCGGCCACCGCCTGCCCCGATCGCGACTAGCGCGGAGCCCTTGGTGCCACCTCCACCGATGCCGCCGAGCAAACCCGCCAACATCTGGCCGATGCCCTGCGCGGCCAATTCCCCACGCGCATTGTGGCGACCACCGGTCGCCGAGTCCGCCACCACGGCCGTCACGAGGCAGTCGATGGACGCCAGCACCAGCGAGTGCCACAGCTGCAGGGAACAACAGGCCCCAGGGCAGTTCACCGAATCCGTCCCAGTCGATATCGAGCCGGATGTCGTCGAGTTTCGGTATCGCGCCCACGACCCAGGCGTCCGGCACTGGCATCGGCGCCATCGCAGAGGCGAGATGGAACCCTGCCAAACCAACCGCCAGCCCAACGACGACAACCGGAACCGAAGGCAGCAGGTGCGGCGTCAGCTTGATGGCGGCGAAGCTCAGTGCGGCGGTGGCCGCGGGCACCCAAACCCAGGCTGTCGGGATGCCCGCATCGAACATGGGCAGCAATGGCTGCAGTTGTCGAAACGCGCGATTTTCCAAACCGGCAACGGCGCTGGCTGCTCGCCTACGTCGCCGCAGCATTGCCCATGCTGCACATCACCGCGCCTCTTGCGGCGGCGAGACGCGGCCTCCAACCATTCGATCCACGCCGGACCGCACCCGGCCTGCGGCTCGCGTCGACCGATGGCCGTCAGTATGACCTCAACGAGCTGGCAGGCCGCGTGGTCGTTGTCAATTTCTGGTCGGTCTGGTGCACACCCTGCAAGGCCGAAATGCCAACCCTGCAAGCACTCCAGGCCGGCATCAGGCCACAAGAACTCATCGTTTTGGGCGTTGCCGTCGGCGACGACCCGGATCAGGTCTCTCGTTTTGGCAGAGAGCGTGCGGTGGCCTTCCCATTGCTAACGGATCAGGAAAGGACCGTCGCAGACCGATGGTCAGTCGCGGCACTCCCGACGACAGACGTGATCGACGAACGCGGGCGGATCGCATTCCGCGTCATCGGGGAACTCGATTGGAGAGGAAGGCCGACGGTTCAGCGGCTGCCGTCAATGATGCGCGAATAATAGTCCTAGAAACTGTCGTTTCCAGGATAACTGGCGCGCGCGGAGCGCGATCGTCGGGGCCGACGGTTGCTCGCAGGGAATTGTCGCCGATGCCGGAGGCGCCCGATTGGCAGTCGTGGCGTCGGTCGTGCTATGCGCGTTAGACCAGAGATTCCTCAAACAGCGGTGCCCAATCGGGGGCGGGTAGAAGCCTGAGTCGACGGCCTGGCGGCGCGTGATCGATTTGGATGATCAGATCAGCTTCAGGCAAGACGCCGGCGCCGCGTTCAGGCCATTCCACCAGCAACAGACCCTCCCCGTCCAACAGGTCGCGCAAGCCAAGGAACTCCACTTCTTCCGGATCGCCAAGGCGGTAAAGATCGAGATGATAGATCAGCTGACCAGCTGTCTCATAGGGCTCGATCAATGTGTAGGTGGGACTGCGCACCGGTCCTTCGTGACCCAGCTCTCGCAGCAGTCCACGCACCAGTGTGGTCTTACCCGCGCCAAGGTCGCCGTGCAGAAAGACCACACCGCGGCGTCCCCGCAGGCGCTGCGCCAATGCCCGTCCGCATTCGAGTTGGGCCGCCTCCGATGGCAAGTAGAACTGCATCAGTCACCCTCCCCTGCCTGCGCCAGCGTCACTCGCAGCGCGTCGATCAGGTCGCTTGCTAGCATGCCGCGCTGTCCGACCCGTGCTGCCAAGTCACCCGCGGCGGCGTGGAGACACACGCCGGTCGACGCAGCTTGCTCCGGATCCTGACCAACGCGACGTCCCTGGGCGATCAGGGCCGCAATGATGCCGGTGAGCGTATCACCCATGCCAGCGCTGGCCATTCCCGAGTTACCGTCGCTGCACAAACCAATGGGCCGGTGTCCAGGACCCTTGATCAGCGTACCAGCGCCCTTCAGGGCCGTAACCCCATCGAAACGCCGCTGCAGCGCCGCGACCGCCGCGAAGCGGTCCCCCTCGACGTCGGCAATGCTCAGCCCGAGCAGCCGTGCCG
>JBATTL010000734.1:0-19747 GCA_049670525.1 Thiohalocapsa sp.
GACCTCACGCAACAACAAGGCACCGCCGTCGGTGCTGATGGCGCCACCGTCGAAACGCGCCACCACCGCGCGTCGACCCAGGCCGTTAAACGCAAGCTGTTCGCAGTGACACGCTGTCAGTGCAGGGCGGTCCTCTCTTGTCGGCTTAAGCAGTTGATCACACAACCCTTATGCCAGAGAGAGCCGCCCTTGTTCAATCCCCTGGTGAGATTTCCGGGCTTGCACTTGAGGCGGGAAAGCAAAGTGCATCCTGCGTGTGACCGGCATGTCAGTCGGCTAGCTGGTGGAAATCCAGCCATGGCCCTGGGAGCGGGGAACATGTAGGCGAAGGCAAGGGTGCCCGAAGAAACCCCCTCGCGTCTGTGACGGATGCGCAAGCTGGCGAGGTGCTACTGCGGGGGAGCGAATGAGGGATCGCAAGGAAGCCGGAGTCCGAATTCGTCACTGACCCGATCATCACCTCCAACCGGGCGTTCAAGCACGGGGCGGAGATCTTCAACAACGACGCCACCCTCACCTCGGCGCTCCTCGATCGCCTCCTGCACCATGCCGAGACGATCATGATCGAGGGCCAGAGCTACCGTATGAAGGACCGCATCGAGTCCTGAGCACAGCGCGCCGTTCGCCTCCAGAGGGCGACGGCGCAGACTGTTCCCGCGACAATATCAAATCGGCAGTCTGGCGACAGAATGACGGCGGCGGTAACGCGGTCGATCAGGCGTACGACATCATTCGGGAACCGGTGGCCTAGACCCGCGGGCGCCCCGGCATGCACAAGAAGCACGCCGGGGCAGCCTTTCTTCGTTGTTCTCACTCCGGAAATTCTGGAGGCCCTGCACGAGATCGACGGCCTTGCAACTGGCGGCATTGCCATGCCGCAATCGGTGACAAGCCCCGACGCCCGCGAGCGGTTCCTGGTTCGGTCGTTGGTAGAGGAGGCGATTACCTCGAGTCAGCTTGAAGGCGCCTCAACGACGCGTAAGAGCGCGATGCAGATGTGTCGCTCCGGCCGCGCACCCGCCAACAAGAGCGAGCGCATGATCTTCAACAACTTGCAAGGCATGCAACTGATCCGGGATAAACAAGGCTCCGCGCTAACCCCGGACATGCTGCTGTCGATTCGCCAACGCGGAGGACGACAAGTCATTTCTCCACCCGGTCTTGCGTGCCCTAAGAGCTCGATGCAGTATCCGGCCGTTAATGCATCGAGGCCGGCCTGAGCGAGGCCCAAACCGCAGCCGGCCTCAAGGTCTCCGCCACCACCATCGGCCGCGAAAGGACCCGCATGCGCCGCTGCGGCCTGGTCCCCGGTAGAACCAGCATCCAGACCCCGCGCAACGCCCTGACGCTAGGAGGTGGCGCATGAGCCTCGAACACGCCCTCTGCATCGCCGACTATCACTGCGTCGCCCTCAGCGACGTCACCTGCGCCCTGCGCACCGTCCACCTGCTGCCGTCGGACAACGACATCGAGCCCACCAACGAGGATATGCGCGGCGTCACCGTCGTCATCGCCGAGGCGTTGGAACGGCGTGTCGAGGGTCTGCGGCGCCGCTGTCGATCAGACGTACGACGCCATGCAGGAATCGGCGGCCTAGACCAGCCGGTGCCCCGGCCTGCGCAAGAAACGTGCGGGCCGCGAAAGCGACACAGTTTCGTAATACCTGAGTAATTTACTGCGTTTTGTCCACGTAATGAAAAAAGGTATCCCTTGTATTCATCTCGACCTTTACCAAGTTCGTGATCGTAGTCAGGAGGGCGGGGACGACGACAATGGCTGGAACCACAGGATCCCCGCCCTCAATGACCTTACATCAACTGCATAGAGGTGAAGTCATGAGCGAAGAAAGCCTGCGGAGCCTGCGCCAGAAACAACGCCGAGCCTACTGGTGGATCGTGGCCATCTGTCTGTTGCCACTTGTCCCCTACGCCTTGCGCGGCGCTTCCTAAAGGATAAAGGCCTGACCCGCGAGGTTGTACCCTGCGGATCGTGAGGCAGTGACCGAGGTCGGGACAATACTCTACCTCGGTCTTTTCCTACGTGAAAAGCAAAGAGGGAGCGGGAAAAGCAGGAAAGGCGTCTGACCCGAATCGCGCTGGCGTAAGGGCATGCTGCTATATAAAACAGCAAGTTAAGCACCAGATCGCCACGGAAAAAGTACTCGGCACGTCCCCGAAACTGTGAATCCCATGACGCCAGGTGTTGTTTCTCTAAGACCTGCCCTCAGTCGACCGCCGCTACGGCTTTGATTTGTTTATGCATCGGCTTAAATCAGTGCTGTTCATATTCAGGTCGGAACCCCGTTTTCCTTTTTTCGGTCGGTCTCCTGCTCCAATTTCTCTACCGTGACGCTCAGGCGTTGATAAACCCCCAATGCAAGTACAACCAGAACAGCAGCGACCACAACCATCACGGGGTAGACGAGATTTGCCGGCTGCTTAACGGCGGCCTCGAAAACGCCGACCAGTCCCTCAAGCGACAACGCGACCGCAGTCGCCACCATAAACCGAGTCAGTGTCTGCCTCACTTCGGACTGCGAACTCAGCTCTTTCCGTCGTTGTACCTCTTCTTCGAGCAAATAGCGCCCGACATCGAAGACCGCGATCGCTACCACTGCGAAACTAATGCTATCAATGATGTCCTTTGTCACGGCGTGTTCGACAACGATGATCGTGTAAAGGTCAAACAGCGACCGACCGATCATTAACAAGGACGCGAGGATCAGTGCAAGGCTGGCGAGGAAATAAAAGCCAACCGCAAGGTAACGCGTCGGGCGACGGACGTATTTGTTATCGGAATCCATAATCTGTGTGTCAGAGTTATTGTGATTAACAGCATACGGCCGAGGCCGACCGGGAATTAATCCGCAGCTCCTCGGGCATCTTCGCGTTCCATGCACACACCCGCGGCATCAGGTCTCGCACAGCCTCTGTATCGCCATCGATGATGCCCAGCGCGATCGCACTTTGCAGCGTCCGCCGCCGATCGATCACGTGCCGCTCGTAGTTCTTCAGCATGTTCGTTGTCTCCCGGACCGCGCGCACCTTGTCCGGACTCAGGCCCATGCCCTGCCACGCCAGACCCCAGGCGCCCAGATACTCATCGGCCGGCAGCACCGAGTCCAGATTCCGTTTCGGCGAATGCCACGGTCGAGCAGACGCTCGCGCCGCGCGACGTAGGCATCGCCCTCTGACTCATCGTCGAATGACAGATAGACCGGCCGCGGCAGAAGTCCGCGACGGCGTGCGGTGCAGTGCCAAGTTGCGCCCGGTCGCCCCTTGTTGCCACTCGCGTAGTAAGTCCTCCCACGATGTCGACGCGTGACATTGCCACTCCGCGACCCTGTTTCGCGTGGCAATCAGCGTGTTTTGCCTGGCAATCGGCAGGTATGCGATCTTAGGCCGCTTTCGTAATCAGTGGATTTAAGGGGGGGGAATGGAGGCTGAGGTCGGAATCGAACCGGCGTGGACGGCTTTGCAGGCCGCTGCATAACCACTCTGCCACTCAGCCTAGAGGTCTTATGGTAGGGTTCCTGGGCAGTGTTGTCGAGCCTCGGGTGCCGGATTTGATCAGCCGCGAAGCCGAGCGGCGCCGCCGGCCCAGGGGTCACGTCAATGATGGCGGTATGGACGGCCCGACCACACCGAGGAACTCGCCCTCTCAAAGTGTCCGCTGCGGATTGCACGGGTTTCACTTGGCCTAATCGCTTCGTCCGCCTGTTCCTCAAGCTCGGCGAACTCTTCCCGAGCCAAGTCCTGGTCGCCGAAAAGATCGACGACGGACTCGGCCCAGCCGAGACGCTCGGCGGTGTTGGCCATCTTGGCCTTGAGATTGCCGAAGATCTGTTTGACCTGCTCCCGATCAAAGCCGTCTTCCAGGAGTCGGGTGGCCAATGCCCTAGCTGCGCGGGCGGAGTCGCCGCAGCAGTTCTGGGCCTTGTCGATCATCGCCGGGACCTTGTCATTGAGATCGAGCTCTCGGGCGATGCGAGCAAGCTCGGCAAAGGTGCCGGGCTTCCCTTCGTTTTCTACCCGGGCGGCGGCCTTATCCAGATCGGCTGCAGCCACGTCCTTGTCGCCGAGCAACCGGATCCGCATCCACTGCCGCCGCCTCGGCGGCCAGGGCCGCGAACTCCGCCGCACGATTGTAATCGGCCTCGCGGGCCTCGAGCTCTTGTTTTGTCGCCATTGGGGTGTCCTCACCGGTTCAGAAATGGTGCCGCGCTCGATTCGCGGCTCTCGACGCAGCCGCAGATTGCCGGGTCACAAATTGACGTCCCAGTTTAGGGGACAGCTCTTCAGCCGCCATCGGGAAGCTCCCGTGATCTCAGATCGTCGTCACAAAGCGCTGGTTCGAACGAGAGTTGGTGGAGCGGATAGGAATCCAGTTCACAGTCTGAGACGAGGTTCAGGACTAGTCTGAGCTTCGGAATAATAGACCTAGCCTTCGCTCAGGCAAGTCGAAACCGCCGACCGCCTCCGGAAGGTTTAACAGAATCCAGACTGCAATGACGAACCCACAACTCAGATTACTGCTCAGCCTGCCGGTACTCATCGGCATCGCTGGCTGCGCCTGGGCGGGCTCCTTCGACTCGACGCTTGGCAGCATCACCACCGCGACGGCTCTTGCCGCTTACGTCTGGCTTGCGTCGTACAGCCTAACCCGGCCGGTACGCGCTCTTGCGGACGCGACGCCTCGGCTTTTGCCGGGGTCCGCGACCAGCAACAGCGACGGAGCCGTCGATCGGGAACGCATTGAGCGCAGTCTGACAGCCGCGCGCGGACGGCTGGAAGCCAACGCGACACGCATCTCCGAGCTTGAGACAAGGCTTGCCGCCACCAGAATTGCCCTGGCTCGCGCTGAGGCAGCCAAACGCGCCTTCCTCGGGTCAGTCGGTCACGAGTTGCGGACCCCTCTGAACGCCATCATAGGGATGACCCGCTTGACGATTCAGACATCCCTTTCGCCTCGGCAAAGAGACTATGTCGAACGGGCAGACCGTGCCGCACATCAGCTCCTGGGACAGATCGATGACATCTTGGATTATGTCAGACTTGAAGCCGGCAACCTGCGCATCGAGCTCAGCGAATTCGAGCCCAACGAGGCCATCGATGCCGTCGTGAGAGCGGCGAAAGACAGCGCGAACGAGAAGCTCCTGACGGTCCGTGTGGAACGCGACCCCGACCTGCCGAACAAGTTGATCGGCGATGCGGGGCGCATCCGGCAGGTGTTGACCGAGCTGGTCGACAACGCCATCAAGTTCACCGAAGACGGCGAGATTGTCATCGCGACGCAGCTACTCGAACGCACGGATGAACGCGCACAGGTCTCGTTTGAGGTGCGCGACACCGGCATCGGTATCGACAGGGCTCGCCAGCAGGAAGTGTTCACGATTTTTTCGCCGGGAGACGCTTCCACCACCCGCCGCCGGGGCGGAGCGGGTCTCGGGCTTGGGATCAGCGGGCGCCTGGTTTCGGCACTCGGGGGCCGACTGAGGGCGGCTCGTCTCCCCGAGCGCGGAAGCAGCTTTACGTTTTCGGTGCCGCTCGCGTTGCCCGGCACCATGAGCAGCTCGACCACCCCTGAGGCGTGCAGCGACTCCAACGGCGGTCCAACGCAAAGCCGGGGTCTTGCGGCCGAAGCAAAGCCGCACACGAACCCCGACCCTGCTCGCCTCGTGTTTAAAGACGACAGCCAGTTGGGGCATCGGCTGCTAAAGCGTTTTCGCAGTGATCATGCGGGTTTCGTCGACGACTATATCAGCCTCTATGGCTCGGGCGATCAAATCGGTGCCGCGCATCTGGCGGTTGCACTGGAAAGTGCCGCCGGCAGTCTAGGCGCCAACGAGCTCAAGGCCAGCGCTGCGCGACTCGCGATGAAACGCCGAGACCGCGATGATCCAAGCGCCGATCTGGGTCGTGTCCAACAGCTTCTGGATGCTTTGCTCGCGGAGATTGACGAGAAGCTGGCGGACCCTCCCAGAGCCAAGATGGGGACAACCAAAACGCCAGCACCAGCGGCGAGCGACGATTCGCAAATCGCTGGCCTTCTCCGGCATCTCTCCGACCTGCTGACAGACTTCGATGCCGCCGCCATCAACCACTTCGAGAGCGGTCGCCAGCTATTGGTCGGCTACGTATCACACGAGCGTATCGATGACCTGCAACGGGCCATCAACAGATTCGACTTCACACTTGCGCAACACCGGTTACGCCATCTGGCTGCAGATCTGGGCATTCCCCTCCGCGAAACCTCTTAGCCGATTGCCGGAGATTGTCGGACCCGATCGCGCCGCATCTGGAACTCCAACAACGCCGGGCGCAATCAAAGCCAGCTCAACGGTAACTTGATTCGACAGAAAGGGCCTCAGCACGCGGCTCTGACCGCTTTCGATCTTGCCTGCACGAATTCCGCTGCCGAGCAGCCCCTGGCAGAGTCGGCACTCGACCCCATCTCCAATAGCGACACGTAAGCAGACCAATGGGGTAAAAGCCACAGATAGACGCGAACGGCGCTCGTACGGGTCGGGGCGCATCGATCGAGACCGCCCAAGCCAGCACTGTTCCATCAGGTATTGTTCGGGTAGACCGGCGGCACTGGTGCAGGTACGACACCCGCCCAGAGCCCCCTTTTCCGCACGGCCGCTCAGCGGCAACAGCGACTGGCCGCGCTAAGGAGTAATGGACCGTGACAAACCCCTTTTTTCCCAACTTCACCGATCTGCCATCGGTACTACCGATCTTTCCACTGAGCGGGGCCGTTGTCATGCCCGGCGTCCAGTTGCCGCTGAACATCTTCGAGCCCCGTTATTTGCAGATGGTCCAGGGCGCACTCGCGGCCGATCACTTGATCGGCATGGTGCAACCGCTGAGCGGTGATGCCGTCGACGATACCCTGCTCTTACATCGCATCGGTTGCGCCGGGCGCATCACCTCCTACAGCGAGACGAACGACGGCCGCATAGTCATGGTCCTGACAGGCATTTGCCGGTTCGAGATCGAACAAGAGCTGCCGGAGTGCGATGGCTACCGCCGCGTACGCCCGAGTTGGGATCGATTCGCGCCAGACTGTGAGAGCGACGAGCATGAAATTGGCGATCGCGACGCTTTTATGAATTCACTGCGTACATTCTGCGACCAACGCGAGGTCCAGGTACCATGGGCCGACATCGGCAAGATGGACGACGGCGACTTGATCAACCTGCTCTGTTCGCATCTGCCCCTTGGCGTCGACGACAAACAGGCGCTGATCGAGACCATAGGCCTCCGCGATCGCGCCACGCTAATGCGCGGGCTCATGGAGATGTCCACGCTCGGCGGCAGCACCGCCGGCAACGATCAGCGGCATTGATCGGACTGGACGCCGTCTTGAAATCCGTCGCCGCAAGGATCATTGCCAGGCAATGCCGCTGAGACATTCAACAGCACAGACAATCATTCGGAGCGCAATCATGGCCGTAACACTGACAGATTCCGCAGCAAACCACGTCTCCACGATGCTGGCAAAGCGTGGACATGGCGTTGGACTTCGGATCGGCACCAAAAAGAGCGGATGTACCGGCTTCGCCTACGTTGTCGACTACGCCGATGATGTCGTTGGCGATGACCAGGTCTTCGAGAGCCACGGCGTCAAGGTCGTCGTCGACCAGGACAGTCTGGCCCAAATAAACGGGATGGAAGTGGACTTCGTGAAATCGAGCCTACTCAACGAAGGCTTTGAGTTCCGCAATCCCAACATCAAGGACCAATGTGGCTGCGGCGAGTCCTTCAACGTCTGACAAATGACCAGCAACCGACAGACCAGCGAAGAGATCCGGGAGATCATCGACACATTTGAACTGCTTGGCGACTGGGACCAGAGGTACGAATACCTGGTCGAACTCGGTGAGCGGCTAAAGCCGATGTCCGCCGCAGACAAGACCGAAGCCAATCGCGTTGTGGAATGCATGAGCACCGTTCATGTCGTCGCCCGGCCCACCGACAATAAGCCACCCGGTCAGCTGCGCTTCGAGGGCGACTGCGACACCGCTATAATCAAAGGCGTCGTCGCGCTTCTCGTGGAGTTGCTTTCCGGCAAGACTAAGGCTGAGGTCGACGCAGCGGATGTCGACAGCCTGTTCGAAGGACTCAAGCTCGAAGAACACCTGAGCCCCAACCGTCACGTCGGCGTCTATGCCATTGTCAACAAGATGAAACTGCAAGCCGCGCATGCGGCAGGCGCGTAGCGCAGCGCGCCACCGACGCGTGAGTGGCGTGCCCCGGAGCGAAAAATCCGCGTGGGGCGGGTATGGGACAGCGATTCATGACAGCCTAAGGAGATGCTGATTTATCGGCCATGCTGGCCAAAAATCGGACGAAACCCGAAAACGCGCTTTCCGGCATTCTTCATTTTCAAGCACTTGGGTGCTTGAAAATGCCGGGCCATCCGTGGCCCGGACGGGAAACGCGATAAATCAGCGTTTCCCTGACGGCTGCCGTCCCGCCAGCAGCGTTTGCGTCCGGGGCGGTGCGCACGCATCGTAATCCGCGCAAATGTCTCAACCCTGCTCGAGATCCCATTGCACGGCATGGCGCATCAACTCACCGGCAGACGTCAAACCGAGCTTGCGTTTGATCTTTTCACGGTGCGTCTCGATCGTTTTGACGCTCAGATTGAGTTGCTTGGCGATGTCCGCGGTGGATCGACCCCGACCGATTAACCAGAATACTTCCAACTCGCGATTGCTGAGATCTTCAATCGAAGACCCGCTCGCCGCTTGGTTGCGGGCGAATCCGGTAACGATACGCTCCACGATATGCGGACTCAGGTAGATCTTTCCGTCGAGCACCTGACGCAGCGCATCGATGACATGCCCCACAACCTCGTGTTTGTTGATGTAGCCATGCGCGCCGGTATTGATCGCTCGCTCAGCGAAAAGTGACTCGTCATGCATGGAGCACACAAGCATCTTGATCTGGGGGTAATGGCTCTTCAGACGGCGGATCAACTCCAAGCCGTTGCCGTCCTCTAGGGACAAATCAACGATGACGATGTCCGGGTGACTTTCCCGCACGATTTCCTGCGCTTGACGCATGCTGCCAGTTTCGGCGCAGACGCTGAGATCGGGTTCCTCGGCGATTAGACCTTTCAGGCCCTCGCGAACCAGTGGGTGATCGTCTACGATCAGAACGGTGCTGACGCTTGTTCCCATCAGTGAACTCTGCATTGTGGATTCCAATCAATACCGCATCGGTCCTCGGCCCTGTCGTGCGCGGCGTTGGCAGCCAAGCCCAGGGGCGAATGCAAATCCGAGCCTGATCCCGACCTGCTGCGCATCACTTCGCCGATGCGGAATTGCGGCTATCCCCGAGTACGCCCTCGAAGCTGGCACGCCTGCTCAACGCGGAGATCAGGCACTCCAAACTAAGGACGTACCCTGTCGTCCGAAGTCCGTGAAGCTGCTCGGCTTGGTGACTCCGCCAATCCACCTGCGATGCAAGTAGCGAGCGCGAGACCGGGGCCGCCGGACCATTGCTCTTCGCGGATTGAGCCAACCCGGAACTCGCGACCCCGATGATCATGGTATGACGGGGTCGGTGCGCCTGGCGACATCATGCACACTATCAGATAACAGGTCGGGCGTATCATTAGCTGTGTCGGCCGGGTGCTTGTCCTCGCCTCGCGCCATGAAGCATCGCGACCTCGGGCGGCGGGAGAACACCGGAGCAGCATGCCAATGCGCCAGTTTGTAGTCCGCAGACCTAGGCGCCAATCAGGGTTTACCTGATCTCTGATGTCCTTGATGGGTGAAATACTCACTCCCCACAGGGTGGCTCGAAGCCCGAGGAACTGCTGCAAAGGGCTGACGAATCCATGTACTTCATCAAGCGGAGCCGCGTGCGGATCGCGCTTTGACTGGAGTGGTACCGCCCGGCGCCGTTTGACACCGGGACGATTTGACACCGGACGAGTTGGATCACGAGCGAACCGACAGCAGGCGGGCGTCGGAACCGCTACCCTCAATACGCGAACTGAACCTACACTATCCTGCTAGAAACCCCGCGTGTCGAAATCGGAGTATCGATGCGGGACCACAAGGAATACGAGCTCATTGAGCGCAAGATGTTCAGCTAATCGGTCGCTAAGCAGTTTCTCCGCCTTAGGCCCCAATGCTGGCCGTCCAGTGCCGCGCACCCAGGCATCGCTTGCAAGAACTCGCGCCACTCTTTCAGGATGTCGGCGTCCGACACACAGCGCCGAATAGTACCGATGACGTGACCAAGAAGAACCACGAAGAACCGTCACCGCAGATCCAGACCGAGCGTCACTCCCGGCGCGATCGCATACAACCGCCCCTTCCTGAGGCCAGCCGGCCGTTGTCAGGAGTCGGCGACGAGGACGCGAAGACGAACCGGACGCTCGACTTCGGCGTCGTGGGCTTGTGTGCGTCAGCCGGCGGGCTGGAGGCGTTCAAGGCCTTCCTCGATGCCATGCCCCAGGAGAGCGGGATGGCCTTCATTGTGGTTCCGCACCTTGATCCAAACCACCCGAGCCTGATGGCGCAACTCCTTGCCCCGCACAGTAAGATGCCCATCGAAGAGGCTAGCGATGGCGTCCCTGTCGTTCCGGACCACGTCTACGTGATCCCGCCGGGGCGCTTCCTGCGCATCGAGTCAGGCGTGCTGCGCCTGACGCCTACCGGCGATGACGCCGCGTCGGTCAGTCATCGGCAAACCGCCATCGACGTTTTCTTGCGCTCATTGGCCGAGGATCAGCAGCAGAGGGCGGTCGGTGTCGTCTTGTCGGGCACCGGATCATTGGGGACCCTGGGGCTCCGTGAGATCAAGGATCACGGTGGCCTTACCCTGGTGCAGGACCCGGCCAGCGCACGTTTCGATGCAATGCCCCGCAGCGCGATCGCCGCCAAGGTCGCTGATCAGGTCCTGGCGCCCCGCCATGGCGCGCGCCTTGTTGGACTATAGAGGTAGTCTCAAGACGAACGGTGGTTTTCAGCCACTTACCGGCGAGAGCGCCGAGCCGGAGCAGCTCGCGATCATCCTGGCCTTGCTTCGCGCGCGAAAGAAATACGATTTTCACGCCTACCGGAAGAATATGCTGCTGCGCCGAATCCACCGGCGCGTGAGCCTGTGCCAGGCCGCCGACCTCGCCCATTACGTGCCGATGCTGCGGAGTAACCCCGAGGAACTGGAGCGACTGTTCAGCGATCTGCTGATCGGCGTCACCGGGTTCTTTCGTGACCCGCCCGCGTTCGAGGTGCTGGAGCAGCGTGTGCTCGCCCGTCTCGCCGAGCATGCGGACCACGACTCGCCGGTACGCGTCTGGGTCGCCGGCTGCGCAACCGGCGAAGAGGCCTACAGCGTCGCAATGCTGCTGCACGAGGCCTTCGAACGCCGGGCGCAAATACCGAACCTGCAGATCTACGCGACGGATATCGACGAGAGCGCTTTGGAGACGGCACGCGCCGGACGTTATCCCAAGGCCATCGCCGCAGACGTCTCCGCGGCACGGCTTCAACGCTTCTTCGTCGATGATGACATCGGGCACTATCGGGTCAACAAGCAGTTGCGGGAATCGGTTGTATTCGCGCCGCAGAATCTGATTGGCGATGCGCCGTTCTCGCGGCTCGATCTGATCTGCTGCCGTAATCTGCTGATCTATTTAGAGCAGCCGGTGCAGCGTAAAGTGATTGCGCTGTTTCACTTTTCGCTCCGCCCAGGTGGCTATCTGCTGCTCGGCACGTCCGAGAGCGTCGGCCAACAAAGCGATCTTTTTGACACGATCTCCAAGAAATGGCGGCTATTCCAGCGCATCGGCAGACCGCGCAGGGAGACATTGAGTCTCCCGCAGGCGGCGCTGCCGGTGGGGCTCGCGCTATCGCCGCCGAGCGCGGACGGCATCCTCGGCACCCAACGCCCGGATTTGGGTGCCCTGGCGGGGCGCTTGTTGCTCGAGGATTACGGCCCGGCCGCGGTGCTCGTCAATCGACGCTACGAAATCCTCTATTTCTTCGGTCCAGCCGTGGATTACCTGGAGCTTCCCGCAGGCCGGCCGACGCTTTACCTGCTGGACATGTTGCGCCAGGGGCTGCGCACACGCGTGCGCGCCGCCTGTCATCGCGCGGCTCGGGATCAGCGGCTTATTCGCATCGATGACGCCCGCGTCAATCGCGATGGTAACCAGGTCCGGGTACAGATCAGGGTCCGACCGCTATACGAACCACCGGCCATGGACGGTCTAATCCTGGTGAGCTTCACCGACATCGAGCGCCCGTCGACGGACGGGCCGAACGGCGAGTCACAGGAGGACGACGGGGCGCTGACGCAACAACTGGAGCGCGAACTCAAGGCGACCCGGGAAGACCTGCAAAGCAGCATCGAGGAACTCGAAAGCGCCAACGAGGAGCTCAAGGCATCGAATGAAGAAGCAATGTCCACCAATGAGGAGCTGCAATCCGCAAACGAGGAACTGGAGACATCCAAGGAGGAGCTGCAATCGCTGAACGAGGAACTGACCACCGTCAACTGCCAGCTTGAGGAGAAGGTACAGGAGCTGGAGCGCAGCAATAACGACATTACAAATTTGTTCGCCAGCACGGAGATCGCAACGGTATTCCTGGATACCAAGATGCGGATCGTCCGGTTCACCCCGGTATCGGCGAAACTGCTGAATCTGCGCACCGCCGACGCTGGCCGACCCCTGGCCGACTTGGCACCTAACTTCAAGGATGCGAGCCTGATGCCGGATTCGCAGCTTGTGCTCGAACGTCTCGTACCAATCGAAAAGGAGATCAAGGCCGACAACGAGACGCATTACCTGCGGCGCATCCAGCCCTACCGCACCCACGACAACCGGATCGAGGGCGTGGTGATCAGTTTCATCGACATCACGCTAGGTTGGCAAGCCGATGCCACGATCCGCGCCAGCGAACAGCGCTACCGCATGCTGTTCGAACGCTCGCCGATGTGCCTGATGGAGCAGGATTGGTCCGACGTGAAGCTGCGCTTGGCTTCCCTATGCAATGACGACAGCGCGGATCTGGCGGATTGGGCTGGAGCGAATCCTGCCCAGGTCACCGCCTGCCGCGAGCAAGTGCGCCTGAACGCCATCAATCGCAGCACCCTCGTCCTGCTCGGCGCCGAATCCACCGAACAGATCGAGATCGCCAGCCAACGCTGTCTTCCACTCACACCGACAGGCGCCTTCATTGCGCTGCTCCAGGATCTGCTCCGCGGCCATTCGAGCGTCCAGGAGTTCGACGTCCATACTTTGGATGGCAAGAGCATTCCCGTACTCGCGCACGTGGTACCCGCATTTGGACACAACTTCGATCTGGCACGGGTGTTGATCGCGATCATCGATATCAGCCAGCGCAAGGTCATGGAGCAGCGCCTCGCCGACCGCGAGCAGCGCCTGTCGGCGATCCTCAATACGGTCGCCGATGGCATTGTAGGCGTTGATGCCAGTGGCACGATTGGCGAGTTCAATGCAGCCGCGGAACGGCTATTCGCTTGTAGCGCCCCGGACGCCACCGGTCGGAATCTGTCGGCCTTTCTCCGACCGGGACCGGCTCAGGACGCAGCTAGCGACCTCATGCAGCTGCTTCGAACGCCTGGTGACCAGCCAATACGCGCGCGCTTGTGCGAGGGCGCGCGCGCCGATGGCACACTGTTTCCGGCGGAGATGGTCGGGGCCGAGGTCGACCACCTCGGCCTTTACGTGCTGTTGGTGCGGGACATCAGCGAGCGCCGCGAGCTTGAGCGTCAGATCATCGAGACCAGTACCCGTGAGCAGCAGCGCATCGGTCAGGAGATCCACGACGGGCTCGGCCAGCAGCTCACGGCGGTGACCATGTTGGCGGCGACGCTAGCCGGCAAGCTGGAAAAGGCAGGCAGCTCAGAGGCCACTGAGGCGCGGGCGCTGGCGCAACAAATCGATCGGGCTCTTGGCGACTCCAGGAGAATCACCCAGGGCCTCGCACCGGTGGGCGTTGCGCCGGAGGCGCTGGTGGACGCCATCGATGCGCTTGCGGATCAGGTCCAGCGGGCCAGCGGTGTCCAGTGCGAACTGATCCGCACAGGCAAGGCACCGGTCACCGACCCCGTGGTCACCGCACACCTCTATCGCATCGCGCAAGAGGCGATCAACAACGCGGCGCGTCATGGAAAACCGTCCCGAATCGAGGTCCGGCTGGAGCAGCAAGACGGCATGATCCAGCTCTCAGTCAGCGACGACGGGGAATGGCAGAAGTCGCCTAAGAGCCGTCCAGGCGGTCTCGGGCTTCACATCATGGGCTACCGCGCCGGCATCCTCGGCGGCAAACTCAAAGTCAGCCCCCAGCAGGGAGGTGGCACGTTGCTCCAGTGTGAGATCCCCGTGCCGACAAACTAAGGCGATTTCTGTCAAATCTCATACCAACACCGCGAGATCAGGGTATCCCCTATCCATCGCTCGGGCTGTGCTGGATGCCGATCAATGCCCGTAACGGATAGAGTTCTTTCAACGGTAAATCCAGTTTATTCCGATGTGCGTCACTTTACGCGGTTTATGGCTACGGCCTGCCGCGTTTTTTTTGCCTCAACCACCCAGCATTGCCCTTGCCCGATCGTCCCAAATTCTACAATTCGCTCCACATGCGCACCAGATTGGAATAGCTGCGGTCCAGCAGACCAGTCTCGTCGGCATCGGGTGCTTGCCGCAACAATAGCTCCCGTGCCTGATTCAGCTCGTAGAGCAATTCTCGCCGAGCGGGATCGCGCACGTAACTCTGTACCCAGGTCAGCGCCACCAGCCGCTCGCCACGAGTGACCTCAGCGACCCGGTGCAGGCTTGAGGACGGATACATAACGGCGTCGCCAGCGGGCAGCTTGACCTTGCGCCCGCCGAACGAAGTCCGGATCACCAGTTCCCCGCCGTCGTAGGCCTCGGGCGGGTTCAGAAAAATGGTCATCGAGACGTCGGTACGAAAGCGCGGGCCGCTGCTACCCATGATCGGGTCGTCAACGTGATCGCCATAGGCCATTCCGGGCTGGTAGCGGGCGAAGATCGGATCCGCCACGCGATGTGGCAACGCACCAAAGCGAAACTGTTCGTTATGGCTGAGACTCGCTATCAGAATGCGGATCAGCAGTTGCATTCGCTTCGGGTCCTGACGCATCTCCTGATTGTGCTTGACCTTCGCGGCGGCAAAGCCAGCCGTGAGGCGGCCGTCTACGAACTCCGCGTCGGCCAGCAGTGATTGCATCTTGTCCAGTTGGGCGGCGTTGAGCAGTTCGGATAGCTTCAGCAGCATGGTCGTCGCGGTGAAGTCGACCCCGGTGCCGGGCAGGGCGGCAGCGAGGCGGGCTTTGATAGAATATCGGATCACCGTCAGGCAACGGAGTCCGCGCATGATCCTCAAGGCAATCGTCGACGAGCAAGTCTACACCCTGAACGTTCCCGACCAGATCGTGCGACAAGGGGCGGCCTTTTTCGATCAGTTGGACCGCGACATGGACCGAGGCTGGCAGATGAGCCGGGAATGGGTCGACGCCCCCGACAGAGTGCAGCGCTGCCAGATCGTCGCCGACAAGCTCCTGAGTGCTCTGGAAAAAGAGAACGAGCGGCTTGGCGTGATGATGGCCGGCTATATCGTCGCGCGGCTGCCAAACGTCGACGCCGTCGAGTTTGACCTCCAGGGCGAGATCCAAAACAACCAGTTCCGTTTCCGGGGCGAGCCCGCGGAAGCGCCCGCTAACGCCAGCGAACAGAAGGCGGAAGCCGCTCCGCGTCCTGAAAGCGACGCGGCAGTCGCGAAACCGTCTGGACTCACCCGATTGGAGGCCATGGCCCAGGCTGGTGAGGACGTGACCAAGGTGTTCAAAGTTGGTAAGGCTTGTCGTTTCTCGGTCTTGGACCATTCAAGCGCAAACTGGCAGGACTCACCGCTGATCGCAACGGAGCAGGAGGCGGAACGCCTGCGCGAGTTGGCCTTCAAGGCGCGTTATCGAGCCCTGGTGGGCAAACCGTCCGACTGAGTGCAGCACGAGCCACAGCTCGTCGATGACGCGTCGATGAAGTCAAACGCATCCGGTACGCAACCACCAGGGGTTTGGGGTTACTGGCTCGGAGGCGAGGCTTTCCCGCTCTGTGTGTCCTGACCAGGCACTTCAACGACTCCGTTCGCGGCAGCGGAAGACTGGCCAGTGGCGTCCACCGGCGACACTGCAACAGGCTCGGTTCCGGCTTCAGCTTGAGGCGCTGCCTCCACCTGCTCGACCGGCGCTTGGTCGTGAGGCGCCTGCTGGTCCGGCGCCTGGTCGCCGGTCATGTCTTTCGGGTCCTGACCGAGCAGTCCGTCGGCGTTCAAGTCGAAGAGCCCATCCAAAGCGGAGGCGGCGACGCGATAGTAATACCGGCTTGATCCCTCGTTCAGCGCGTAGTCTTCGCTGTCCTGGATACGACCGATTCGATAAGCGCGGCTAGCGCCGTCCTTGAGCCCAATGTCCAGCGTCAGCGCCGGGTCGCCCAAGCCATACTCGGGTTTATCCTCGGTTCCGAGAACGCCAAGATAGCCAAGTGACGAGACGTCCGCTAACAGGTCGTCGACGACATCGGCGTTGGGCTCCCGGTCGCTGCCATCCAGGCGCCAGTCATCCTCCTCCTTGATCAGCGTCCAGTCGCCGGTGGCGACCCGACTGATGTCGGCCTGGTTTAGTTGGAGACGACCGCGCTCAAGCCAGTCGTCCGAATTCGCGGACAGGTCGAAAAGCGCTAGACGCACATCGTAGATGGCATCGTCGCCATCGACGCGGACGAAGAGACGACGGAATCCCGGCGAGTCGCCGACGAGCAAGGTCGCAATCCCGCCGTTCTCGCCTCGCAGCGTCAACCGCCTCTCAAAGGCGTCATCGGCCACTCTAAAACGTCCGCGCGCGGCGTCGCTGGTAGCGACCGGTAGCGGACGGCCCAGCCCCCTAAGACCGTCAATCAACTGCGTGACGCGGGCGGCACTGACGGGAAAGCCGTCGAGGTCCGGCAGACTCCAGCCGTCGTCGGTCCGAGCCAGTCTCACGGCCCCATCGCCGTCGCCGCCTTCGATCTCGATCGTCGTGACAGTCTCAGGGTCGAAACTGAGTAACGGGACATCCTTGGCGACTGGCGCCATACCGGACTCGCCACTGAGCAGTAGCCCAATCAGCACCTGCATAGCCAAGACCGCGCCAAGCGCGATCACCAGCGGCGTCTTTAGCGCCTGCAGCCAACTCGGATCGAGTAGGCGCAGCGGATTCACCCGTTCAGCATTCTTCAGGATCGATTCGCTCATGGGTCAATTGCCTCCTGCCAGGATCTCCGCATAGCCCCGTTCACTGCGACGACGCAGCAGGCGGTGCAGCCAGTAGACCAGGGCCAAACCGCCAAGAGCCAAAGCGTAGTTCAAGTACTCCCAAACCATCCGTCCCTGTTGGCCCACCGGTTCCAGCATGCGGCCAAACTGCCCGCGACCACGCAGCGCGAGCAGGCCGCGGTCTTCCAGGGACCATTCGACGGCGTTCTGTATCAGCTCCAGCGGTTTGAGATAACGGGTCCGGGTGGCCTCGGTCGCGAGGCTGATGGCCGTGTCACTCAAGAACGTTGACGAGCCGAACAAGATCAACCGTGCCGACGCTGGAGAGTGCTCAACAACGGCGGAGACGACGGCAGGCGCGCTTGCACTGGCGTCCGTCTCACCCGCTGAGTCATCCACGGGCTCCTTATCACTGTCTGCCTCCGCTGACGGTTCGGCGCCTGCTTCCTCCCCCCCATCCGGTTCCGTCAGCAGCGGCGACGGCTGGCCTCGGAAGGCCGATTCGAAGCGCCCCTGGATTGCCACCGCAAGCAGTTTGCGCCCGTTGTCTTCACCACGCGGGAAGCCGAGCTCGCCGTAGACGTCGAAATCCGGCTGCATCTCCACAGAGTCACTGGTCCAGGCGCCAGCGGAACTCTCGATGAGCGGAGTCACGGCGCGGTCGGCGTTCGCCTCGCTGTCCACCGAGATCGCAGACGACCAGTTCATGGTCACCTGGGCCAGATTGGCCGTCATTCCGCTGCCCTCGTTCAAACCGTCGGAGCGGACGTCCGGAAAGTACGGATAGTCCAGAGTCTGGATCTCCTCTACCACGAAACCGCCAAGATTACGCTGCACCGGGATGGGGAATGGCGTGTTCTGGGGATCCAGGACCAGAATGGGCTCCAGAGTCACACCGAGACCACCGAGCCAGTCCTCGAGGCCCGTCGGCTGGCGCCGCGCGCCGATTGCCCTGCCGCCCAGATCCAGGTGGAAGCTGGACGCCGCGACCACCGCCGTGCCACCTTGCATCAGGAACTGGTCGATCGCAAACTGCTGCTTTTCATCGAGATCTTCCGGTGCCACGACCAGCAACAGATCCGCGTCCTCAGGCACCTGGCCCGAACTCAGATCCGTCTCCCGCACCGCGAAACCTTCACGCAGGCTTTCCTGCAGCAAGCTGTATCCGGGACTACTCGGCCCTGCCCCCATGAATCCGGCCGCAGGGGGCTCCGGTGTGAAGAGCGCCACCGTGCGCATCACGCCGGGGGCGAATCGGCGGATCCCGGCGTCGATCGCCCGCTGCAGTCCCGCACGATCTAACGCCTCCGGCAATGGCACGGGCACGGCCTGGTCACCCTGTTCGAGCACCAGGTAGAAATAGAACGGTTGCGGGTCCAAGAGACCGATGACCAGGGGCTGAAAGCCGAACTGGTCGGCGATCTCGTCGGCCATCGCGGGTTCTTTCGCCGGATCCTGAATCTGCCAGTCGAATCGCCCACCCGACCCGGCCTGAAGGTCCGATAGCAACCCCTCCAACTCCGCTCTTAGGGCCGGCAAGGGCTCAGGCAGCGCGGCGGCGTCCGAAATAAACCCGCGCAGGAGCACCGGCTCATCAATTTCGGTGAACAGATCATCGCCGCCTTGATAGCCGTACAGGACTTTCTTGATGGTCCGCGTGAGATCGTATTCCGGATTGCGCAGCCGCACGTCCAGATCGGTCTCACCCTGGGCCTTCACCTCGATCAGATCCTGGAATCCGAGGGTCTGGTACTGGTCGCCGTATTTGACCAGAATATCGAAGTAGGAATTGACCACCGATGACTGGTACTTGGTCGCTGTCTGGAAAGCGACCGGACGAATACCATACTGCTCGCCAGCCTCACGCTCCAATTCCGGGGACTGCTGCGGATCAACGAACTCCACAAGCACCTGCCCGCCACCGGCCACCTGATACTCCCGCAGCAAATCGCGCAGCTGCGGAACCAATGGCGCCAGCAGCGGATGGGTGTCGGCACTGAAGTAGCCGCGAACTAACAGCGGTTCCTGAAGCTGCCCCAGATAGTTGCGAGTGGCGTCAGAGACTGTATACAGCGAGCCCTCGGTTAGATCAGCACGCAAACCACCGATTTGCTGCATCCAGAGATTACCGGCAACCAGGTTGGCCACGGCCAGTGCCGTGACCAGCGTCCAGCGATGATGGCCGGCCTTTGCGCTGCTGTCCCTGGCCCAGCGCAGCCGTTCCAGGCTGTAGATAGTCAGCGCGAGGAACGCACCCACCAGGCTCACGTAATAGTAGAGATCGCGCAGGTCGATGACACCGCGGGTGATGGACTCAAAGCGTGCGCCGCTGCCCAATAGCCGCAGCAGCTCACCGCCACCGTGACCGACCAGTGCGGTCAGGGCCTGTGAGCCGATCAGGTAGAACAGCGCGCAGACCAGAGT
>JBATTL010000735.1:0-4070 GCA_049670525.1 Thiohalocapsa sp.
TCGTTGGGCACCGAGGTCGCAGGAAGCGTGCAAAGTCAAAAACGCCCTGAAGCTCAGGGCCGTTTCGGGGTCTTGTACGCGACCTCTTTCTGGAGTGTGTCCCAGGTCGTCTGATACCCAACGAATCCCTTCTCATTGGGCTCCATTTGCTTGGTCGTGTAAAACCGCGCCTTGCCTTCCGGAACTTTTGGTCTGCTCTTGGGTTGCTGGCTCATAAGTCACCTCCTCTCGACATGCCACTGTGGGCTGAATGGAACGCGCCATTTACGCAGTGCGCGCCTGGTTTGTATATCAGATTCAACACTTGACTCACTAAGGCCCCAGCGAATCGAGAACCAGCCGGGTGCCGCCTTGGGCCAGCAGCGGGCTAATAACGGCGTGGCAGTAGCACAGTCAACCAGATCGATACAAGCGCGATCATACGGCTCCCTTTCCGCTCATGCCTCGCAAGGCTTCGTATACAAATTCATGCGTATATGAATTCTCGCCACAATGAGTGAACTCATTATCCGACGTGCGAAACGTCAGGTACGGGTGGACTTCGGTCCCGTCGACTTCTATCGCCGATGTGTCATCGATCGTGCTGGCAACGCTGAACGCAATGCTCGCCGTCGTGTCTTCCAGCTTGTTACCAGTCATGCCGGCTTCTTGCAGCTTGACTCGGATGTTCTGGACCAACTCACGGACCAACAGCATTTGCTGTTCTTCGAACAGTGTCGAATCGAGGTTTAGCTGCATAGTTAATCACCTTTTCCCGGAGGCACCTTTTCCCGGAGGGACCTTTTCCTGAGGATCTTGGCGCAGGGGTCATGGAATCGCTTGCTAAAGCGGTACAGGCTTTACGCCTGGGATATCGGGATGCGTTTCAACCTTTCCTCCGGCCGCTATCTCCGCTTCCGTGGCATCCCTGACTGTGAGTATCTCCAGCTCAAACACGACTTGCCGACCGCACAAAGGACTATTTCCATCAATCGTCAATGTCTTCTCGTCGATCCTCGTGACAAGGAAGGTCTTTGTCTTACCCTGGTCGCTCTCCATGACAATGGCGGTGCCCACTGCTCTGTAGGTTTCGGGCACGTTCTCGATGTAGTCGGTAATGACTAGAGACTCATCCCTGGGGCCGAACAGCTTGTTGCCGTCCAACTCGACCGAGATCCTATCCTCAACCGTTTTCCCCTCCAGTTCTGCCATGACCTGAGACGACAGCACGTCGTTGACGCCATGGACATAGCCCAAGGGAAACTCCACCGCCGTCAGAACATGGCCGGACTTAGCGTCGAAGACTTTGTATGTCAGCTCGACGTACTTACCCTGTTGGATTGTTGCTGTCATATCCCTAAAAAATCGATGCGGCGAAAATACGGACTTCCCCCTTCTCATAGCCGAGAACCATTCGTCCTAGCCACTCTCCCTTTTTCTCCGTGCTGCGCACGCGATAGAGGACGGTCACATGTTCGCCACGTCTGATGAGGCCGAGGAACTCCCGCTTTTCGACCAAGTTTCTCGACAGCTCGCTGTGAGAAAATTGCTTGCCGAGTTCAACCTCGTTCAAGCCGAGCAGCAATTCGTACGAGAACTTTCTAATGAATTTTCCGTATTGACCTTTGTTCGAGAATTTAATCAGCTCGTCCCACATAGGGTGGGCGATCTCGAGAATTTCTTCGTCTGATTTATCGATGATGTTCATTTCACATCGCAAGTCTTAGGCGTAACAAATTCCTCATAGCGCGCTCTTGCTTGATCTGGCGGCTATGAAGCGATGAAACCCGCTCAATAGCCAGCACGCCTGTTCCGCGGCTTGAGTGTCACCGCGCGTGACGCTTGCTCAGGCGCTGGTCTCCCAGACGTAGCTTCTACGGGAGAAGAAGACGAGGGGCCCCAGTGTTGGGGCCCCAGCTTCATGAATCGCTCAAGCAGCCTGAGCCTCAGGCTTGTCCTCGATCAGGTGGTAGCAAGGCGCCTTCTCCATGGTGTATTCGCCGGTCTCGGGATCACGGCGGGACACCGTCAGCACATGCCAATTCTCGTCGTCCACCTTCATCGCGTCTCCGCGATAGTAATACCCTGGCCAGCGCGTTTCCTTACGGAACAGCGTGTGGTGCATAACGGACTCGGATGTAAGATGGCGATGCTTCAGCTCCCAGGCACGCAGCAACTCATGGATGTTCTCTGCCGCAACCTTTTCAAGGTCTTCTTCCAACAGCTTGAGCTTTTTCAGCCCAATGTGCAGCAGCTTCTCGTTGGTCATGTAATTGACCGTTACGCCGCCGCAATACTCATCCATCAGCTTCTGCAGGCGATCCAGACCTTGACGCGGGTTGATGTAGTTCGGGTTGACCGAACCGGCAGTGATCTCGTTCCGATAGATCTTGTAGTGCTCCATCGGTTTGTAGACCTCTTCCTTGCGACGATTGATCTGAGTGTCGGAGACACGGATGCCCTCGCCCTTACCGTCGTCGATGTACTTGCAGGCAGCCTTAGCCGCAAGCCGGCCTTCGGTGAACGAACCGGACGAGAACGCGTGTGGTGTGCCACCTACCGCATCACCTGCACCGAATAGACCTTCCACGGTGGTCATGCGGTTGTAGCCCCAGAAGTACTCATCGGGGGAGACGTCCTCGGGACCGGAACACCAGGCGCCGCAACCGGTGGCGTGAGACCCCATGACGTATGGCTCGGAGGTCGTCAACTCGGGATTCTCGTACTTCGGATTGACGTCCGTCGCTGCCCACAAGACGGCCTGGCCGACGGTCATGCCCAAGAAGTTGTGCCAGCCGATCTCTTCGAGATGCGGGTCTTGGAAGGCCTCCATGGTCACCATATGGATCGGACCGCGGCCGGCGGCAACCTCGTTGATGAACGCGTGATTCCGCAGACAGGTGGGAATCGGGCGGTGCGAAAGGTGCGAAGCCTCGATGTCCAGATAGCGCTTGCCGACCATCTCCTCGAGGGCCGGGAACCACTTGGACTCGTACTCCTCGCCCAGGCCGTTTTGGGTGTAGGTCTTCAAATGAAGGAAATAAGCGCCGACCGGACCATAGCCGTCCTTGAAGCGAGCGAGAACGATTCTGTTCTCCATCTGGGTCATCTTCGCGCCGGCGCCGATCATCAAGCCGTAGGCGGAGCCGGACGACCAGGGCGCATACCAAACGCGACCAGCGCCTTCACCAACCGACCGCGGCTTGAAGATATTCGACGCTCCACCGGCAGCGACAACGACAGCCTTGGACTTGAAGACGTGGTAGTTGCCGGTGCGTACATTGAACCCAACAGCGCCGGCAACGCGGTTCTCCTTGGATTCGTCCATCAGCAGATGCGTGACGCAGACGCGGTTGAAGACCTTGTCGGCGGACTTCTTGGCCGCCTCGGCGACGATCGGCTTGTAAGACTCACCGTGGATCATGATCTGCCAGCGGCCCTCGCGCTGATATGCGCCGGTCTTCGGATTGCGCATCAACGGCAGGCCCCATTCCTCGAACTGGTGCACGGTCGAGTCCACGTGCCGGGCCATATCGAACAGGAGGTCCTCCCTGACCATACCCATCAGGTCGATACGCGCGTAGCGAACGTGGTCTTCGGGGTTATTCTCGCCGAAACGGGTGCCCATGTAGCAGTTGATGGCGTACAGCCCCTGTGCCACCGCACCAGAACGATCGATATTCGCCTTTTCAGCGACGACGATCTTCTTGTCTTTGCCCCAGTAGCGGGCCTCGAATGCAGCACCAGTACCGCCTAATCCGGCGCCGCACACCAGGATGTCGATGTCGTCCTCAACGATTGTCTTGTAAGCCATTACTCGTACACCCCAGTTTTCAGTTTGAGCCTGTTGGTTTCGAGCGTGTGCAGACCTCCATCATCGAAACGAATGTATTTCGGCTCGTTGAACAAATATTGGCTTTCCCGCATTTCCTCGTTCGGAGGCGGAACATCGGCCAGCTGCGGAATGTGCTTGCCCCAGGGCTTCGTCGTGATCGGCGCCAGGAGGTTCATGTCCTTTTCGCCGTTGCGGAAGATGATGCGCCAGGCGATGACACCTTTCTCCTCATCACGATTCACCCGCACCGAGTGAC
>JBATTL010000736.1:0-1632 GCA_049670525.1 Thiohalocapsa sp.
TTGGACCTGTAACTATGTAGAGCCCCGATTGCGCCGATGCTCAGCAGCACCGGCATTGGCGCGACAACTCTACATAAATGCAACCTCTACATAACGGCCATTATGTAGCGCTCAACATAATGGCCGAACCCTGACATTGACCAATGCCGCCAGTCCCAAGGCCGCTGCTGCTCTCCTGCCCGATTCCAGATCCCCAATCCACCCGCCCGCGTCCTGTCCTGCGCTTGCCATTGATGGCCGGAGCAATCCGGCACCATCGCCATTCGAAAGCGATAGCTCAGGTGGTCGCAGCGATTCTGTATCGTTGGTTTCTCACGTCGATTGTTTCCCATCCTCTCCATTCGGATTGCCCCAATCCGTCCACGGAAACGGGCGCTCGTCCGTCGCGCCGGTGAGAAACCGAGATGTGGCCGCGAGCCAATGCGCGATATGTTCACCGAAGCGGGCGATGCCCGGATTGCGTTCCCTGGCAAACAGCATCCAGAAAAACTGTAGGGTCGCGCACAACCCGAGTAGGGTCTGTGCGAGATTCACCAACAGCACGAGGACGAGCATGATCAGCCCGTGCAGCCAGAGGTTGTTCGGTAGCGGCAATGCGGTGTGGTTCGGCGAGGCTATCGGTGCTCTTCTGCTTTATGGGTTGCGGTGCGGGTCTAGAAAATACAACGACTGGTCCTTATCCGCTTCGGCGACGCATCGCGAGGGAATAAACGAAACGCTTCGCTTCCACCGTGCGGATCCTTGAGAGACTGCGTGGTCGGAAGACTTCGACACCCACAGGCCGGAAACGGATTCATTGCGGTCGCTCGTCACCGACTGCGGGGCGACTCTTCTCGGCCGAATCCGATCACCGCTACTGTAGTCTCTCGACACGCGCTTGCAACTGAGCCGTGTCCCTCACCAGTGGAGACGCTGAAATTAGCGCATTGGACAAAACGACCATACGAAGCAAAGGCACTGGCGATTGCTGAAGGCCTTCGCGGACGGCCTTGTCCGCCTCTTGCGGCGCCGAAACAGGAACCCGATGGGGCGACCAATCGAGCGACAATGCGATCGAGCGCTCTCAGCGCTCTAAGCGCCTCAATCGCCCGGTTCCGCGGCCTCGATCAGGACTTCATTGCGGCGCAAGAATGGCAGCGAGAACGGTGAGTTGTAGCGTGCGTAGATTGGCTCGCCGATGGGCGTTAGACCCGCGGCGCGCACCGCCTCGAGCAATCGCGCTTCATGGTCTCGATAGCGCGATTCACCCCACCCGCCGGAATAGCGCAGCGCGGCCATCAGCCGACCGGGCTCCTCGCGCAGCCTGACCCGCGCATCGTTCGGTCGCGGCACGGTGTCGAGGGTGAAGCGCGCCGGCATCACGAAGCTGACCACGAAGGCGCCGGTCTGCGCGTTGTTGGTTCGCTGGGTCACGGGGGCGGTCATCTCGATGCGGGTGCCGCGACCCTGGTCCTTGGCTTCAGCCGGACGCTGACTGACAGGTGCGGTCATGGCGATCTTCTCGGCCGCCTGGTTGTTGCCGAAGATGTAATCGGCCAGGATGCGAAACGCCTTGCCACCGGCCTGGTCGAAACGGCCGCGCACATCGGTCTCCGCCAACAGCTGGGGCTGATACCGTCGCAGTTGGAACCC
>JBATTL010000737.1:0-1978 GCA_049670525.1 Thiohalocapsa sp.
GCTCAGAGCGACATCGGCCGAGTCTACGAGATCCGCAAGCAGTCGATGAGCGCTTTCTTCCAGGCATTCGCCATTGTTATTACGCGACCGGAGGTTCGACCTAATCTTGGCCTGGAGTCGGCTACGGCGTGGAGCGTCGTGCCCGCTACTTGGCGCGTTCGAAATAGACGTCGAACTTCTGCTGCGCAACCGCCTGATAGTAGACGCCCTGCAATACATCGTCCGCCGATTCGTAGGTGAGGGTGTAGGTGGACCCGTCATAGCCGCCCGCGCGCAACTCAAAGAAGAGCTTGAGCGTCTGATCCTCCCGTGAAGCTTGAGCCTGCGCAAACGGGAGTGGAAAGGGGTTCGCGTAGGCAGCGTCAAGCCCGCCGTTCGCGTCGACACCCCGGATGGCGATCTGGTAGCCACCGTCGGGCCGCACCCAGAGGCCCACTAGCGAGTCGAAATCCGATGCGGACTCGGCCGACGGAACCTCCGCCTCTACCGCCGGCGTCGCCGAATCCTCCGCAATGGCAAGTCCGGGAAATGTGCCGACGGCAAGCGCAAGCATCGACAGGATGAGCGGAACCTGATTCTTCATCAATCTTTCTTCCCGGTTGACTCTGCCGAAAACCAGCCGGCGCACCGACGCAGTCGCACTGCGATCTCGTCCAGGCCAGGATGAAGGCGAGGTCGCGGGCCACCCCCCTTCGGAAGCGGCCCGCGCGTTTCAGGACTGGGTACGCTAGTCGCCTATTCGCGACCGGCTTCCACCTTCTTCAAGCCTTCTTCCAGCTTCTTCTTCTCCTCGGGCGACAGCACCGGCCGATCAACCGTGATGGTCAGATTGTTCAACGCCGCCGTGAGCGGGAATGGCGGCAGGTAGTCCGCATCGTTGACGCCCGTGATGGTGTCGGAGCCGATGTCGAAGCTCTCGTCCCACTGCAGGATGATCGGGATGGTCTTCTCCATCTTCAGGGTCTGCACGGCCTTGCCATCGACCTTGAGCGTGCCTACGCCCGGCCGACCGATGCCGGAGAAGTTGTTGTAGGCCATCGTGCCCAAGCCCATGCCGTCATAGACGAACTCGAACTCGAGGGTATGCTTGCCGGGCGAGAGCGCGTCCGGACCTGCCCATCGCGGCCGCTCCAGGTCCAACAGGTTCCATAGGAACACCGGCTTGCCCTCAAGCAGATAGAAGCCGAAACCCGCAAAGCGTCCGCCGGAGGTTACGATCATGCCTTCCGCGCCGCCTTCGGGGACCGTGATGTCGGCCGTGATGCGGTAGGAGGTATCGAGCAGGTACGGGGCGTCGCCCTGCGGGAGGCCCGTCATCGGTCGTGTATAGACATACTCCGTGCGACCGGCGGTGAGGCTGGGGCGCGCGGCAGCGACCCGGGCACCGACCGACGCATCCAGCGGAAGCACCTGGTACTTCTTGGCCTCCTCAAGGAACATCGCCCGCATCTCCGTGACCTTCTCCGGGTGCTGCGCGGCGATGTCGTCGGACTGGTTCCAGTTCTCGTTCAGGTTGTAGAGCTGGAAGACCTGGTTGTTCAGCGGATCTTCATTGGTCGGCAGGAACGCCTGCCAGGGCGCGCGATTGGCCTTGGTGCTCATCAGCCAGCCGTCATGGTAGATCGCCCACTGGCCCATCATCTCGAAGTACTGGGTCACATGCCTGGAGGGGGCATCCGCGTTCTTCGCGTCGAAGGTGTAGGCGAAGCTGGTCCCCTCGATGGGTTTTTGCTTGATGCCATCGACGGTTTCGGGCGCGGCGATGCCAGTGACTTCCAGGAACGTGGGCACGAAGTCGATGACGTGCACGCACTGCACGCGCAACCCGCCCTTGTCCTTGATGACCTTCGGCCACGAGATGACCATATTCTGGTTGGTGCCGCCGAGCCGGGAGGCGTTTTGCTTGAACCAGTCGAACGGTGTATCAAAGGCCCAGGCCCAACCGGCGGACATGTGGTTGTAGGCGAATTCCGTGCCC
>JBATTL010000738.1:0-3225 GCA_049670525.1 Thiohalocapsa sp.
CTCATAGATCCGGCCCCAAGCCGACAATCAGCCGAAAACCGGCTGGGTCCTTGGTGAGGGCATAGGCAACACCGACCCGAACCGGTCCGATCGGCGTGGCGTAACGCACACCAGCGCCGACACTCTGCTCCCACGCATTCGTCACGGACGGGTCTGTATCAAACGCATTCCCGAAGTCGGTGTAGACCGCGGCGCTCCAGTTGCCTTTGATCTTGCGTTCGAGTTCCAGGCTGCCAACCGCCAAATAACGCCCACCGGCGGTCTGATTGGTCACTGGGTCATCGGGCCCGAGGGCATCCAAGGCCCAGCCACGGATGCTCTGGTCGCCGCCGGCAAAGAAGCGCTGGCTGCCGGGTACGTCCTCCAGGGAGGCGGCCCAGATCGCGCCGAGATCCGCGCGACCGATAAATCGGAAGCGTTCTCCGAAGCTTTTGATCTTCTTGTAGCTGACTGACCCGCTTACCCAGCTGGTCTGCGCAAGCAAGCCTGCGGCGGTTCCCTGGAGCAGATATTTGAGCCGATAACCATTGCGCGTATTGAGCGGATCATCGGCCTCGATTTTGGACCAGGAGATATTCGGCACCAGTCCGTTAAAGGTGTCCGCATCAGTCTCCGCGACCTCATAGTCCTCGTAGCGGTAATCGAGACCGACATTGCGCCGCCATCCACCAGGAGTGACCACCGATTGTGCCGCGGTCAGCCTGAAGGACGTACCCTGGCGGCTGGTGGTGTCATAGGCGAAGTACTCAGGGCGGATCAGGAGATAGTCCTGAACCGGATTCCGAAACGGAATCCGATATTCAGCGACAACCGATTGCAGAGGCTCGGAGACCTGGATCTCGCTCTTCAGCTTATGCCCCCGGCGACCGATATAGCGGCGCCGATACTCCAACAGCAACCGCGGCCCGACATCCGTGCCAAAGCCGAGGCCGACCCGGTACTTGTTGGCCTTGTTGCGACTGGCAATCACCTCGATTGGGACTACGTTGTCGCTGCTCGCCTGCTCGGTTTGCGGCACGATCTCGACATCGTCGTAATACTCGGTGCCGAGCAAGCGACCCTGCAAAGCAAGCAGCCGGTTCGGATCATAGACATCGCCGGATTTGAAGCGGACGAATTTCTGCAGGTAACTGTCGTCGAGCAGGTCCTGTTTGAACTCGACCTGACCCAGGTAGTACCGCGGACCGGTGTCCATGTGAAACTCAATGAACGCTTGATAGGAAACGGGATCAATCAACACGCGGTGGCGGATCAGATCGGCATCAAGATAGCCGTCTTCAGACGCCGCCGACGTGACTTCGGCCTTGGCTTTCTCATAGTCCGCGTGCAACAGCACATCGCCGACCTTCATCCCGAATTGCTTCGGGAAGGCTGGATTGGCCGCGCCGGCGCCCGTGATCTGGTAATCGACGCTGCCGACTTTGACCGGATCGCCAGGGTCAATCCTGTAGGTGGCGATCCACTTGCCCCCTTCGGACGTCGGTTCGGTCAGTGAGTCCTCGACGATCACGCGATACAGACCGAATGGGGCCAGTGCATCCCGGATCTGGTCCGGGGCACGCCGATGCAGGGCCAGCATGCGCGCCACGGTCAGACCGGCATCGTCTTGCTCCTGTTGGATACCGAGCAACGCGAGCACGTTTTTCTGCTCCTCACCCTCGACACCCTCGACTTTAACTTCAAGCTTCAACGCAAGAGCGGTCACTGGTAGCGAAACCAGCAGTACGCAGACGAGCGGTAGCAGCGAGCGTCGAACATCCAGCCAGTGGATTCGGAGCCAAGGGCGCACCGCGACGGGTTCGTTGTTCATGATGCCGCCGCTACAACAAACGAGCACATTCCAATCATTCTTCAATAGATTCCGCAGAATACAACGATAGTATGATAAACCGCTTCACAATTCCTGGTTGTCATTTCGCGATAAACGCGCTGCCTTGTTCGGTTCGTGACGGTTGTTTGCCAGCAGCTCGCGCAATGCCGCGATCTCGCCCCGCATACTGGAAACCTCGTCGAGGATACGCTCCGTGTCGCCGTGCACGGTGCCTTCGATTCGCGCGCGCTCTGCCTCATGCTCTGCCCCATGCATCGTCTGCATCGTATCCACGATGATGCCGATGAACAGATTCAGCATCGTAAAGGTCGCGACGAGAATAAAAGGGATGAAGAAGGCCCAGGCATAGGGATAGACGTCCATGACTGGCCGCACGATCCCCATGGACCAGCTCTCCAATGTCATGATTTGGAACAACGTGTACATGGACGCGCCGACACTGCCGAACCACTCGGCGAATCGATCGCCGAAGAGACTCGTCGCCATGACCGCGAATACATAGAACAGGAGCAGCATCAGCACGGCGATCGAAGAAATGCCTGGAACCGCCTGCAACAGCGCCTCCACGACAAAGCGAAGTCTTGGAACGGTCGAGATCAGCCGTAAGACACGCAGTATGCGCAGCGCGCGCAATACCGCGAGCGGCCCGCTTGCGGGTATGAGGGCAACAGCAACAATGACGAAGTCGAACAGGTTCCAGGCGTTGCGAAAAAAGCTCCATCGAAACGCATAGAGCTTGGCGCTGATCTCAAGGACGAAGATTGCCAGGACGATTTGGTCGAACGATCTGAGGATAGAGCCAACCTGCGCCATCAGGGTCGCCGAAGTCTCCAGCCCGAGCGTGACGGCATTGACGACGATTAACGCGATGATCGATCGTTGCACCTGCGGCGATTCGATCCAGCTGCCCACCCACTCCCGGCTCAACATCAGGCTATATCTCTCAAGGGCGAATGATGTCCGGCGAGCGGGCCATGCGGCATCGCTGGCCTATCGTTTTCGAGCTGGAGGTTCGATTCGGCCTTGCGTCTCGGGGATACAGGCATAAGGGCAGGGAGTGGAGGGAGAATGCGAGGCCGGGTCGGGTAAGGATTGAGAACTGCCTTTCAGCGGCCGGACGCTACAAGGCGCAACCCGGCACCGCCTCAGGAGAGCATGAAGCGCGCCGCACCGAACAGCGGTGCACGTTGTTCTAGGATCACCTTGACCGGCATACGCTCCATCAACGGGCGCATTCGGCCTTTGTCGAGGAAGCCTTGCAGGAACGCACCGCCGCGCAGCAACTCCAGATTCTTCGGCGCGATACCACCGCCAAGAAACACCCCCCCCAACGCCATCTGCTTCAATCCCATGTTACCGGCTTCGCGTCCATAGAGCAGTGCGAACAGCTCCAT
>JBATTL010000739.1:0-3534 GCA_049670525.1 Thiohalocapsa sp.
ACCATGCAGGACTACGCACCCCCCCCCAATCTGCTCGCCGACCGAATCATTCTTATCACCGGTGCCGCCGAGGGCGTCGGTCGCGCCGTAGCCCGCGCCTGCGCGCGCCAAGGTGCGACCGTGATCCTGAGCGGCTTCGAGGAGGCAAGACTCGAAACGATTTACGACGAGATCGAAGCCGACGGCTGCCCGGAGCCGGCAAGCCTGCCGCTCGACTTGGAGCAGGCCGACGAACAGCTCTACCTTGGTGTTGCGACCACCCTCGGGGATGAATTCGGGCGTCTGGACGGTCTGGCGCACTGCGCAACCTATGCCCCGTTCCTGAGCCGCGTCGACGACTACGACGCGAGCGAATGGGAGCGTGTGCTCCGCATCAACCTTACCGCTCCTTTCCTGCTCACCCAGGCCTGCATGCCGTTGCTACGGGCGTCGGATGAGGCATCCGTGGTTTTCACATCCGACCGCGTCGGCCGCAGAGGCCTTGCCTACTGGGGGGCTTTCACGGCGGCCAAGTTCGGCGTCGAGGGCTTGGTGCAGACCCTCGCGGAGGAAACCCGCGACAGCAGCAACATCCGCGTAAACAGCCTTGATCCCGGCATACTGCGCACGGCTCAGCGCCGCCAACTCTATCCGGCCGAGAACCCGAACAAACTGCCCACGCCAGACGTCGCGACGCCCGCTTACCTCTGGCTGTTAGGACCGGATTCCAAAGGAACGACGGGACAGGCACTGAGCGCACAAGACAGGCGTTAGCGTTAGTATTCCGCGGCGCGCGTGGCTCCGGCTCGGCTGGTCTTGAGCAGGCAAGCATCTACCACGATCATTCCGGACACTCGTATTGGAATCGACCGCACCAAACAACACTGCACCCAGGATCGTGGAGACCGAATCATGTCCGACCTTGAAATCCGCTGTGAGCACAAACCCTCCCCCGCGAAGCTCGATGTCCTCGGGGTCGACGATTGGCGGTTCTGGAAAAAGGAGCCATCGACCTTTCCCTGGTCCTACAGCGCGTCGGAAACTTGCTATATCGCGCGCGGTCGCTTTACGGTCACGCCGGACGGTGGCGAGCCCCACAGCTTCAGTCGCGGCGACCTGATCACCTTTCCGGCGGGATTATCCTGCGTCTGGGAAATCACAGAAGCCGTCGAAAAGCACTACATCCTGGGCTGAGCCTTCCCGGATCAAGCCCTGGGTGACGCGCTTGACCCGCTTCGAACGCCGATCAATCCCCCCGTTCGTTCATGCTGCCGAGTTGGTACCCGACCAGATCCAGCGATACATAGCGGAAACCGAAGCTGCGGATGCCGTCGTTGATCGCGTCGGCTTCATCAAGCAGACGTTTGCGTTCGTCCGGCGCCACCTCGATCCGGGCGACGTCATCATGGCAGCGAATACGCACACAGGAATAACCGCGGGCACTGAGGAAGCGCTCGGCCTCTTCGATCTGCTGCAACCGCTCCATGGAGACCCGCCGATCGAAACGCAGCCGAGTCAGCAGGCAGGCGTTCGTCGGCTTGCGCCAAGTGGCAAGGCCAAGTTCCTTGGAAATCGCGCGGATGGTCGCCTTGTCGATGCCGCAGGCTATGAAGGGCGAGCCGATGCGGAGTTCCCGCGTCGCCTGCAGTCCAGGCCGATAGTCGTCGACATCATCGATATTGCTGGCATCAAGCAGGGTCTGGAAACCCAGCTCGGCCGCCTTCTCATGCAGCAACCCGTACATTCCCTTTTTGCAGCGGTAACAGCGATCCGGCGGATTGGTTTCCATGCCGTCGGGCATATCCATCTCCACCAATTCGTGACGAACCCCGAGCTCGGTGCTAATGCCGATGGCGTCGCCGATCTCTTGGCGCACCATGTAGGGCGTCACCGCCGTCAACGCGACCACATGATCCGGACCCAGGGTGTTACGGGCTGCCGCCAGCAACAGGGTGCTGTCCGCGCCGCCGGAAAAGGCCACGGCGACGGCTTGGTGGGCGCCCAGCTGATCGCAGAGCGTCTCGAAACGTTGGTCCATGTTTCCCTCCTCCGACCCGGCTCAGAGCGCTGAGCGCATCGTTGTAATGCCTGCCCGATGCGGCATAGCCGATGCTGCATGGCGGGCAACGCCAGTATACGGACTTCCCAGCTACACGCTCCAACAGCGGGCAAGACCTTGCGCCAGATCAGCCAGGAGCGTTCTACAAGACAGATGCAGCCAAACCGCTCTTTCGTTGGCCCGACCGCGCCAATTCGCTGAATTTCGAATTGGTCGCGCACCTGGCCCTGTACAAGGAACTGGAATCGATGGGCGTCGAGAGTAAGCGTATCGAGATCTTCCAGTTCTGCGATGCACGGATTGCCAACGAAATGGTCATCTTCAACCCGGACTTCTCGGCCTATCTGCCCTGCCGCATCACGCTGATGGAAGACACGGAAGGCCAGGCTTGGCTTATAACGCTGGACCTGAGCAAGGTGATTCCGAGCGCCAATCTGACGCCGGAATTGCTGGAGAAGGCCGAGCTGGTCCGCGACAACATCGCCTCGATCATGAAAGCCGGTGCGAGCGGCGACCTCTGAACACGGGCGCCGATGCGCCTCCGACCCAAACCCGGTTCAGACCTTCGGCTCAGACGCTCGGTTTAGACCATAGGCTCAGTCCCTCGATCCATTCTGGACAGGCCGGGTCAGACCCGCCACAACGCGTCGAACAGGCCCGATGTGCGCCGGACCGGTGATGAGACAGCATCATCGAGCCGAGCCAGCGGCGTTATCAGCGTGACGCGGCGGCGGGCCCGGGTGATGCCGGTGTAGATAAGCTCCCTAGTCAGCGCCCGGCTTGGATAAGGCGGCAACACCAGGATCACGTCGTCGAATTCGGAGCCCTGGGCCTTGTGCACTGTCATTGCGAATACGGTCTGTGCGGTTGGGAGTCGACCGCAGGGAATTCTGCGCACCCCGTCATCCGTCTCGAACCAGACCCGCAGCAGCGGCGAGGACCCGGTGGGCGTGGTGGCCCTGGCGCTGCCCGCCAACGCCGCATCATCAGCATCCGGCAGCACGATACCGATGTCGCCGTTGTAAAGCCCGATCCCATAGTCGTTGCTGGTCACCATGACCGGGCGCCCGGAATAGTGCGTGCGTCCCATGGGCTGGATCACGCCGGCCGCTGCCAGCACCGATTCCGTCATCGCGTTCAGGCCTTGGACTCCGAATGGCCCCTCGCGCACCGCGCAGAGCAACCGGAAACTGCTCAAGGCCCTGAGCACGTCCAATGGTCGGCCGGCCTCGATCACAGCTCGCCAGCGAGGAACGAACTCAGTGGTCAGGAAACCTCTGAGGCCGTCCTCATTCAATTCCAGACGCCGCACATCCGGCAGGCCTGGGTCATCGGCCACCGCCCGGACACGCCCCGCGTCAGCCCCATTGACCGCTGACGCGAGCGCGCCAATACCACTGTCCGCACCGAAGCGTCGACTCTCTCGGAGCAGCGCGATACAGTCCGAAAGCGGCGAATTCGGTGCTCCGACAACGCCTGCAGCGTCGAACAGATCG
>JBATTL010000740.1:0-3387 GCA_049670525.1 Thiohalocapsa sp.
CCCACGGAGGTCGAGACCTTCCCGATCAGCATCGGCCGCGAGGGCTGGGGCACACCGGTGGGCAGTTTTTCGATCGCACAAAAAATCAAGGACCCGACCTGGACGCCTCCCGCGTCGATTCGCCGGGAGCACGCGGAGAAGGGCGACATCCTACCCGCGGTAGTCCCGGCGGGCCCGGATAACCCTCTGGGACAGTACGCGATGAGACTGAGCGCGCCGAGCTATCTGATCCATGGCACCAATAAGCCTTGGGGTGTCGGTATGCAGGTCAGCCATGGCTGTATCCGCATGTATCCCGAAGACATCGAGCACCTGTTTCCGGAAGTTCCCCAAGGCACGCCGGTTACCATCGTCCGACAACCCTACAAAGTGGGCTGGCTTGGTGACCAGCTTTATCTGGAAGTGAACGCGGACCCGGAAGCATCCGGTAGCAAGTCTGTCAAGGAACTGATTCCCACGTCTATTGCGAATGCCGACGGGGTGGTTGTGGACTGGGATGAGGTGGGGCGGGTACAGGCAGAAAATGCCGGCCTGCCACGGGTGGTGGGAGGCCGGCAGGGCTCAACGAGCTGGCATCATTTGGACATGATCTTCTGATACATGCGGTTGATGCGCTCCTCATTGGCCTCGCAGCACGCCTGAGCCGCGTTGGCAGCATCCATCGCGGCCTGGGCCATATCACGGGCTTCCTGGTCGGTGGCGCAGCCGCCGAGCAGCGAGGCGCTCAGCAGAGCGGCAGCGGACAGGGAAGCGATTTTAACTTTCTTCATTGCGATTTCTCCGTTTCAAGGTTTGCCGATCGGCAACTGGTTTATAACACACACTAAGGGTTTTTCCGAACCCTCACGCACGGATGTTAACAGAATCCGACAGCGTCGTGTCATAACAACGACGCCCCTGTTTCGCATCCATACAAGCCAGTTGTAGCGGGGATTCGGTCTAATTTCAAGGTTTCGCAAAGGGTTCTGTCTTATCGCTGCAAGTATCTTTTTTGACACACCTGGTTGCAGAAACCGCACCTATGATCATTTGAAGCGCCTGCAAATTGTCGGCCGTATCCGTACAAGCCGGGCAAAACCGCAACATGGGCGTCATTGCAGTTAATCCTGACCCGGAACAGGAGGTGCGCATTGCGAGCTGTCAGCTCTGACCATCTGCCGTCCATGGGCTACTCGATGAATGCCGCCGCCAATTGCTTCACAACGCTGCACTAACCGCTTGTAGTGATCGCAGTGATAATTGCTTTGGCAACCCCGAGCGCGGTGGCGGAGCCAGTGAAAATGGATCCCGAAACAACAGACCCGCCAGTCGCCAGTACGCCTCGGCGTGCGATCATGGCTTTCATGCCACGAACGGGCCGCGACTATGCATGCGTGTCGTGTTCATCATCAAGGTCCGCTAGGGGCGCGTTGAAGAATTTAGCGATCCTCGCGCGACCTCGCGCGAGGCGGGATGTTCTACCAATTCTAAGCAGCTAAGCTATTGACAATTAATAGGTTTTAAAAAAAGTAATTTCCACTTGCCTGTTGACGTTCAGCCAGGATGGTCGACAAAGTCAGGACTTCGTCGGGTAAGCCTCGACTTATCGGCCATCCGGCATCGGGGCCAAGGCCACAATCCGTGCGGCGCGCAACGTGCTTTCTCATTGAACCGAGTCGGCCCGGTAAACAGATCATCGAACCAGAGACACTTCAGGATGCAACAGTCACCATGCAACAGTTGAGTTCGAGCAGCCAATGGTAGAGCGTTTTTACGGTAAAGCCATCGGCAATAGCGGTCCGAATCCGTTCCGATGCGAAGGGTTCGTGCGCGATGGAACGATTGCGCGCGGCGACGGCGAACCGGTTTCGATCGAAACGCTACCGCCGTTTTTGCGTGCGCTGCTGGTCACCGACGGAACCGTGACCAAGATACTGGAGGCCTATTTCTGGGAACCCGTGATGGTCGATACGCTGCGCCAGGAATTTATCACCGCCCAGGCCGAGATCCCCTGGGTCGATGTCGCCGCCGAGGACCAAATCCTGGTGCGCCGTGCGCGCCTGCGCGGCGCCGATAGCAGCAAGCACTACGCGTACGCCTTTTCAGTGATCCGCACCGAGCTGATCCCTGGCCATTTTCGCCAGCGACTGGTCGACCGGGAAATCGGGATCGGCGCACTGATTCGCGACAGTGGATTGGAGAGCTATCGCGAGGTCATCGAGGTTGGCGTAGAAGCCGATGGCGACGATGGCCTCTCAGACGCGGTGTTCCGCACCTACCGCATCATCATCGCCGGAGCGCCCGTGATTCTGATCACAGAGACCTTTCCGCTGTCCCTCTATCGCTGATCCTTTTCAGAACGCGGCGCACAGTCAGCGCGCCATTTGTCCTTCGCGCAACGCGCCGCCCTGGGTGGGCACCGGTGGAAACGTCCACCATCGAATGCGAAACGATGCGGAAACCAATGTCTCGAACCGCGCGGCGATCGGGGCTCCGAAGACGAAATAGTTGGCGATTCACCATTGACTGGACCCCATGTCCGCCAGCGTTGCGCGGCGGCGGCTCGCTGGCTTAAATTGGCGGTCGGCGAACCCAAACACCCAGTCTACTCCCGCTCCAGATAGTCCCGCCCCGGATAGTCCCGCCATGGAAACCACCAATCCTTACTTCGGCGTGGATATCAGCACTGCCCCAATGATCGACACGCTGCGGCGATTTGAGACGCCCGAGGGAGTTGATCTGGAGCTGAGACTGGCCGGTCCGGCACCCCGTGCCGCGGCACTGGCCATTGATGGGGCGATCCGATTGGCGCTTTATCTGCTGCTGACACCACTGATGGCGCTAGCGGGTCTCGGCATCGGTCTGTTTCTGCTCGCGCTGTTCCTGGTGGAGTGGTTCTACCCCGTATTCTTCGAGCTGCGCAGCGGAGCGACTCCGGGGAAAAAGGCGATGGGGCTGATCGTCGTGCACGACGACGGCACGCCGATCGGGCCATCGGCGTCGGTGATCCGCAACCTGCTACGAGCCGTCGATTTTCTCCCGCTGTTCTATGGGGTTGGGCTTGTCAGCATGTTGGTGGATCGCGATTTCCGCCGTCTCGGCGACCACGCCGCGGGAACCCTTGTGGTCTATGGGGACCGGCCGCCGGGCGAGCGGCGGATCCCGAAGTACCCGCCCAAGGTGCCAGCGGAGCGACCCGACTCGGAGTTACAACAGGCCATTCTCGACTTCGCCGAGCGCAGCCCAGGTTTGTCTCAAGCGCGTTGCGCAGAGCTCGCCGAACTCGTCACCAGCGGACAGGGCGAGCGCGGTGGGGCCGCGGTCGACCAAGTGCTAGGTGTCGCGAGCTGGATCGCCCGCGGCGCATGAAGCAGCAGCGATTCGAGCACGAGCACGCGGAGACCTGGC
>JBATTL010000741.1:0-14517 GCA_049670525.1 Thiohalocapsa sp.
CGGAACAGGGCGGCCGCTGCTTCAGGTCGCGGGCTGCTCGTCGTCGCCGCCGCCTTCTTCGGCCTCTTCGCCCCCTTCTTCTTCTTCGTCAGTACCGCTATAGCCGGCATGGATCAGTACGATCGGCGTCTCGGCGTCCATAGCGTTAGTCAGCTCGACGCCCTCCGGCAGGTTCAGCCCGGAGGCATGAACGATGTCGCCGATTTCCATCTCGGTCATATCGATAACGACATACTCTGGCAGGTCCTTGGGCAGGCAACTGATCTCGATCTCGGTTACGTTGTGCGAAACCTTGCCGCCTGCCTTGACCCCCTTGGCCACCTCTTCATTCTCGAAGTGCAGCGGGATCGTCATGCGTAGCTTCTCCGCCATGCTCACACGCTGAAAATCGACATGAAGGATAAAGGGCTTCGCAGGATGACGCTGCAGATCCTTGAGCACGACCTTCGTCAGCTCATCACCGACCTTGAGCTGAAGCAGGCTGGAGTAGAATGATTCTTCCTCCAGACTGTGCAACAACTCATTGTGGGGAAGGGCGATCATCTGTGGGTCCCGATGCCCACCATAAACGATACCCGGCACCAAACCTTCACGACGGAGGCGGCGGCTCGCACCCTTCCCACCGTCATTGCGTGTCTGTGCAACAACTTCTAACGATTCACTCATGGTTGATCTCCATCGCGATCATAAAGGCGCCCGTGGCCCGCGACCAGGCCTGTGGCGCCATGTTTGCCGACCGTTCAGTAACGGCCGACGAAATTGGTATTGGGTGAGCCGGCTGGCTCTCGCCTATCAAACGTCCGGTTAATCCACGAAGAGGGAGCTGACTGATTCCTCATTGGACACACGGCGCATGGTCTCGGCCAGGAGCTCGCCGATACTGAGCTGGCGAATCTTTTCGCAGGCGGACGCGTCCGGACGCAACGGCACGGTATTGGTCACCACCAATTCATCGAGTACCGAGGCGTCGATGTTGGCTACGGCGGGCCCCGAAAGCACCGCGTGCGTGCAATAGGCAACCACTTGCGCGGCGCCATGGGCCTTCAATGCCCCAGCCGCCTGGCACAGGGTGCCGGCGGTATCCACCAGATCGTCCAACAGCAGGCAACAGCGACCACGAACATCACCGATGATATTCATGACCTTGGCCTCATTCGGCCGCGGTCGGCGTTTGTCAATGATGGCGAGATCGGCATCATCGAGGCGCTTGGCGAGCGCGCGGGCACGCACAACACCACCAACGTCCGGCGACACGACCATTAGGGCCGGGTACTTCCGCCGCCAAATGTCGCCGAGCAAGATCGGCGATGCGTAGACGTTGTCCACGGGGATATCAAAAAATCCCTGGATCTGGTCGGCGTGCAAGTCCATGGTGAGGACGCGATCGGCGCCCGCCGAACCGATCATCTTGGCGACAAGCCGAGCCGTGATGGGCACCCGCGCGGAACGTGGTCGCCGATCCTGACGCGCATAGCCGAAGTACGGAATGACCGCGGTGACGCGTTTGACCGAGGCCCAACGCAACGCGTCGATCATCACCAACAACTCCATCAGGTTATCATTGGTGGGCGCACAGGTGGGCTGAACCACGAAAACGTCGCGACCGCGAACATTTTCCTGGATCTCGGTCATGACCTCGCCATCGCTGAACTGACCGACTACGGCTTTGCCCAGCGGAATACTGAGATGCGCGGCGATCTCCGCGGCCAAGTCCGGGTTGGCGTTCCCTGAGAACACCATCATATGGCTGGCGGGCACGGTCTGTCCTCTCGTCAGCTCAGCCAGGTAGGCTTAGGGTAGTGGGATAGTTGGCTGGGGCGCCAGGATTCGAACCTGGGAATGCTGGGATCAAAACCCAGTGCCTTACCACTTGGCGACGCCCCAATGGTCGGTTATCGATTCCGCATCAACGGCCGCTGCGACTGCACTTCCGTCACCCGCCGGGGATTCCGGCTTAGCCCCCACCAAACAACGGGGAGCAGTTACAGCCCCGGGCCGCAAAGGCCGCGAAGCGCGGCGGCGCCAACTCAGCGATCCGGCGCGCGGCACTTTCATCGTCAAACACCGCGAACACGCAGCCCCCAGTGCCGGTCAACCTGGCCTCGGTACCATGACGGTTCAGCCAGTCGAATGCGTCGGCAACGACAGGGTATCGAGATAGCACGACAGCCAAGCAATCGTTACCAGCAGTGCCATCAAGAAAGTCGGCCATTGTGACGGAGCGCGAATTTCGTGTCAATTCCGGGTCTGAGAATACGGCTGCAGTGGACACCGAAACCGGAGGGGTCAGCACCAGATACCAGGGCTCCGGCAGATCAACCGCAGCCAGCCGCTCACCAACGCCCTCCGCCCAAGCCGCCTGACCCCGCACAAATACCGGCACGTCAGCGCCCAACCCGAGCCCGATATCGGCCAGTACGTCGGTGTCGAGATCCAGGTCCCAGAGCCGGTTCAGTGCGACCAGGGTTGTCGCAGCGTTGGAGCTCCCTCCGCCCAAACCGCCACCCATCGGGAGAATCTTGTGGACGTCAATGCTGACACCCTCACGACAGCCCGTTTGTTTCTTCAACGCCTGGGCGGCTCGCACCACGAGATCCTGATCAGGCAAGACCCCAGGCGCGCCACGTCGACGGACGACCTGCCCGTCGTGCCGCGGCTCAAAGTACAGGCGGTCGCAACGATCGATAAACTGGAATACAGACTGAAGTAGGTGGTAGCCATCGGCGCGACGTCCAACGACGCGCAGCATTAGGTTCAATTTGGCGGGCGCCAGCCAAGCCCCGCCGGAACCAACGACCGACGGCATACTCATGTCCCTGTTTGGGTGATCCGATGCCGGCCGATGGTGCGAAGCAGGTATTCGTGCTGCGGATCCTCGGCAAGCGCACGTTCCCAGACCGCACGAGCCTCGTCCCGTTTACCCAGACCCCACAGGACCTCGCCCAAGTGGGCGGCGATCTCAGCATCGAAGACTCCCGCGAGCGCTTGACGCAGGAATGGCTCCGCACCCTCGGCATCACCGCGACGAAACAGCACCCAACCCATGCTGTCGAGGATCGCCGGCTCGCCGGGTCGTAGCTGAAGCGCCCGTTCGATCAGGCTCTGCGCCTCATCGAACCGGTCAGTTCGATCGGCAAGGGAATATCCGAGCGCGTTGAGGGCGTCCACATGGTCCGGATCGGCGATCAATATTCGCCGCAAATCCTGCTCGAGTATGTCGACGCGATCCATGCCCACGGCCAGCATTGCCCTGGCGTAAAGCAGATCGGGATTGTCGGGCTTAGCCGAAAGTCCCGCCGTGTAGACGTCGATGGCCTGTTGCTCCAGGTCGCGTTCACGCAGCAGCTCACCCTCGATGAGATAAAGTGTCGTGACGTCAGCCGGGAACTGATCGCGCAGTTGCTGCAGGATTTCGCGCGCCCGCTCAACATCGCCGCGATCAGCATGAATACCGGCGATGCGCACGCGTGCGTTGGTCGCGTTCTCGCCACGCACCCTGGCGTACCAGTCAAGCGCCAGGGCCGCGTTGCCGGCCAGCTCTTCGACTTGGCCGAGCAGGTAGGCCGAGTCGCTGGCCCGCGCCCCGGTCTTGCGCAGCAGCGTCAGGTATTCGCGCGCCTTCTCGAAAGACTCCATCTCCAATGCCACGACCGCCGCCGTGAACAGAAGGTCCGGCTGGCCAGGTCCGCGAGCCAGCATGTCGTCAAACAGCAAGAGGGCCGCTTCGTACTCATCGGCGTCGACATGGAACTGGGCACGCAGCAGCAGCAGTTCCTGGTCATCGGGCTCCGCCTGAACGAAGTCGTCCAGCGCCGCAATGGCCTCCTCGAGCCGCTCCTCGGAAACCAGTAGCCGCACGAGAAAGACGCGGGGACCGTTCCAGTCAGTCCGCAGTTCGGCGGCACGCTCCGCGTGCTCGCGGGCCGCGTCCACGTCGGAAGCACCCGCGGCCAGCATGGCGAGTGCAAACTGCGCATCGGCATCGTCGACATCGCTGGCCACCAGTTCTGTCATCATCCGAACTCGTTCCGCGGGATCGGGCACGCGCGTAAGCATCTGCGCGGCCTGCAAGAAGCCCTGGCCGCGATCCCGAGCGAGCCGAATTAGCTCCGTGAGTTCGGAGAGCGCGCCCGGTCGGTCGCCTGCATCGATCAGCGCATAGGCTCCGATCTGGCGTGCCCGTGGAGAGTCGGGAGCCAACTCAACCCAGAGACTGGTCGCACGCACCGCGGATTTCGGATTGCCCTGGGACAGCGCGGCGCGCGCCGCCAGCTCTGCCATCATTGGATCCCGCGATAATTGCGCCGCGTGCAGATAGTGCGTGAAGGCGATGCGATGGTCTTCGCGTTGAACCGCGATTTCGCCGACCAATACAGCGTGGATCAGGTCGGCCGTCAGCTCCGGCGCGGTTGGACGATCAGTTGCCGCGTCGACATCGCCGAGGGATGCCGTCGACGTTGAACCGGTATCAATAGGAGTCCCCGGGTATGGCTCATAGACAGGCCTGTATTCACTGGCGTCGAGGCCCTGGCCCGCCGACTGGCCGTCCGAGTTGGATTCAGCGTGCGCGGGAAGCGCCATGAACAGCGCAGCAGCCAGCAGAACCGGAAGTGCGCCCGCGGGACGGACGCCAACTTGGGCGCCGCAATTAAGTCTAGACATATGTAGATACCGGTTTTCCGGGCAGTTGATCGCGATCAGCCGTCATACGCTTTTGATGGCAGTATACTGATGCAGTTCCGGCATCGAAACGGGGCCGACTTGCGCGCGGGAAGCGTGCAGGCTCCGCCAGATCGCACCGAACCGGGTACTTGACCCCGTGGCGTCGCCGCGGCGCGAAGCATTTCGAATAAGATTCTGCCAGCATCATGACGATATTGACCCTTGGCCTGAACCACAAGACCGCGCCGGTCGAGATCCGCGAACGGCTTTCCTTCGGACCCGATGTTATCGTCGGCGCGTTACGCACACTGACCGAGCAAACGCCGGCGGATGAGGCGGTCATCCTATCGACCTGTAACCGCACCGAGCTCTACTGCGCATCCGACGAACGCGAGGGCGACGCCCCACTGCGGGAATGGCTCGGCCGCTTCCACGGGGTCGAACCACAGCTGTTCGGGAACCATCTGTATATTCACCAAGACCGCAGCAGCGTGCGGCATCTGCTGCGTGTCGCCAGCGGTTTGGATTCGATGGTCCTCGGCGAGCCGCAGATTCTTGGTCAAGTCAAGGCCGCTTTTCAAACCGCCTGCGACAGCGGCAGCGCTGGACGTATGCTCGGGCGCCTCTTCCAGCACACTTTCTCGGTGGCGAAACAGGTGCGCACCGACACCGCCATCGGCAGCAGCCCGGTGTCCGTTGCTTTTGCCGCGGTCGGCTTGGCACGGCAGATCTTCAGCGACCTGTCCAAGCAGACGGCACTGTTGATCGGCGCCGGGGAGACCATCGAGCTGGCAGCGCGGCATCTGCATCAGCATGGCATCGGACGCATCATCGTTGCTAACCGTACTGTGGAGCGCGCCCACAACGTCGCCGCACAATTCGACGGCTACGCGATCGCATTGACAGAACTTGCCAATCACCTACCGGAAGCCGACATCGTCGTGTCCTCGACCGCAAGCCCGCTACCCGTGCTCGGCAAAGGCGTCGTCGAGCGAGCGTTGAAAAAGCGGCGTCACCGCCCGGTGTTCATGGTCGATATCGCGGTACCTCGAGATATCGAGCCCGAGGTCGGCGAGCTCAGCGACGTCTACCTGTACACCGTCGACGATCTACAGGGCGTGGTCGAAGAAGGCATGCGCTCGCGTCAGCAGGCCTCTGAGCAGGCGATGGAAATCGTTGATCTGCACACCGAGGACTTCATGGCCTGGGTGCGCTCGCTAGACGCCGTCTCGCTGATCCAGGACTACCGCGCGCGCGCGGAGCGGATTCGCGACCTGATGGTGGAGCGTGCGCAGCGCCAGATCGCCGCGGGCAAATCAGCCGATGAGGTGATCTGCCAGATGGCTCACACCCTGACGAACAAGCTGTTGCACAGCCCAAGCGTGCGTCTGCGTCGTGCAGGACGCGAGGGACAATCGGACCTGCTCAATGCAGCCAATGAGCTTTTCCAGCTCCAGAAGGAGCTCGACGGCACCCAATGAATCCGTCGATTCGCGGCAAGCTCGACCTGCTGGCCGAGCGCTTTGGTGAAATCACCGCGTTGCTCGCCGCCCCGGAGACCCAGGAAAACCAGAGTCTGTTTCGGGACCTCGGGCGCGAGTACGCCCAGCTTGAGCCGTTGGTCCAATGCTTCGACCAGTACCGCGCCGTAGAGGCGGAGATCGAATCCGCGCGGGGCATGTTGGCGGACAAAGAAATGGCCGAACTCGCGCAAGAGGAGATTGCCACCGCGGAGGCCCGTCGCGACGCATTGGAACCAAGGTTGCGACAGCTCCTGGTGCCACCGGACCCAAATGATCAGCGCAACGTCTACTTGGAAGTACGTGCCGGTACCGGCGGCGCCGAGGCGGCCCTGTTCGCCGGCGACCTGCTGCGCATGTATCTGCGCTATGCGGAGTCGCGAGGCTGGCGTCACGAGGTGGTGAGTGAGAGCCCGGGCGAACAAGGCGGTTACAAGGAGGTGGTCGTGCGCATCAGCGGCAGCGGTGTCTATGCGAGCCTTAAGTTCGAGTCAGGCGCCCATCGCGTTCAGAGGGTGCCGGAGACCGAGTCCCAGGGACGTGTACACACCTCCGCCTGCACCGTGGCCATTCTCCCGGAAGTTGAAGCCGTCGACGAGATCCAGATCGACCCCGGCGACCTGCGTGTGGACACCTATCGTGCATCCGGGGCCGGTGGGCAGCATGTCAATAAGACCGACTCCGCGGTACGCATCACCCATTTGCCAAGCGGTGTCGTCGTCGAATGCCAGGACGAGCGCTCGCAACACAAGAACCGCGCCCGCGCCATAGCACTACTGCAGGCCAGACTGCTTGCCCAGGCCGTGGACGCGCAGACCGCGGAACAAAGCCAGTCACGCCGACTGCAGGTAGGCAGCGGTGACCGCTCCGAACGAATCCGCACCTACAATTTCCCACAGAATCGGCTGACGGACCACCGGATCAACCTGACCCTGTACAAACTTGACGAGATCACAATGGGCAACCTCTCGCAGCTCATTGAGCCGCTTCAGCAGGAGAACCAGGCCGACCGGCTCGCCGCCTTGATGACGGTCTGAGTTGCGCCTGAACCGGCATGCCTCCAGGTCGGGGTAGCCGCCCACCGATGTATACCCTCGGCGAAGCCCTCCAGTTCGCGATCGCGACGCTCTCTCGCCGGGAAGGAGAGTCCCCTCGGCTAGACGCGGAGCTACTGCTTTGTGAGGCCAGCGGTACGAATCGCGCTGCACTGATCGCTTGGCCTGAGCGGACGCTGCAATCGGCACAGGAGATCCGGTTCCGACGACTCGTCGCGCGCCGCGCCAATGGCGAACCAATCGCCTACATACTCGGCCATCGGGAATTCTGGGGTCTGGATCTTCAGGTCACGCCGCAGACGCTGATTCCACGCCCGGCGACTGAGCTCGTCGTAGAGTGCACACTCAGCGCACTGCCCACGAGCAAATCCATCCGTTGCGCCGACCTTGGCGCCGGTTCCGGCGCCATCGCGGCCGCGCTCGCCCGTGAGCGGCCAACCTGGACCCTGATTGCCATCGAACGCTGCGCCGGCGCCGCAGCCGTCGCCGCCTCCAATGTCCGCCAGCTCGGCCTCAACCAGATGCTCGTCGTGCGCGCGGACTGGCTATGCGCCATCGCACGCCGCAGCCTCGACGCGATCGTCAGCAACCCGCCCTATGTGCGCGACGATGATGCGCATCTCGAACAGGGGGACCTGCGCTTTGAGCCGCGAACATCACTTGCGGCCGGTCGAGACGGACTCGACGACATCCGTGAAATCATCGCCAACGCCTCAGACTGTCTGCGTCCGGGCGGCTGGCTCGCAATCGAGCACGGCTGGGATCAGGGTGAGCCCGTGCGCCAGCTGATGAGTCAAGCCCGATTCGACGCGGTCGCGACCCATCTCGACCTCGCCGGTCACGAACGTGTCAGCACGGGTATCGCGCCGGTCAATCACGCGCAAGTTTCCGACAGTTGAACGGACCGGAGGATGACGGACGGAGATCACGGGAGCCAGGGATTCGCGATGATTGTCCAGGGGATCATGCTTTTCGGGTTGATTATTCTCCGCCCTGGATTAGCATACCGAAATCATGGAAATCTCAGACACAGACCGCTTCAAGCGTCGGCGCATCCATTTTCGGGACCTCCACCCGGAGCGCAATGACGCGCGCACCGGGGCCGAGTTCCTTGATCGGGTGGATGGCGTCCTCAACACTGAGCAGATCACTGCGATAGAACTCTGGCTCAGCTACGACCTGACGCTGACCTGTCTAAAGGAAATTGAAGCCGCTTTGGACGAGGTCGGACTGCACCTCGACAATGGGCTCTTGTTCCGCATCCAGCGGGCGCTGCATTACTACACCGAGGACACTTGCCGCGAAAACTGCGGCTGCGAACGCGGTTACAATAACTGTTCCAAGCGCGTCTTCGCCATGCGTTACGAAGCGCTGGAGCACGGTTGCCGTGACCGGCGGCCCGAGCATTGGCGACGGTACCTGTAATCGAGCGCCCCGGGGGCCGAGGCCACGGGTATATGCGACTGACGGCATCGCGGTCGCCTCATCGAATCCACCCGTCCACGAGCAAAGGCAGCACTGTGAACGACGATCAACTGCTGCGTTACAGTCGACAGATCATGCTGCCGGGATTCGGTGTCGACGGGCAACAGCGCCTCTTGGATGCCCGTGTCCTGATCGTCGGCCTGGGCGGGCTCGGCTCACCCGTGGCGATGTATCTCGCGGCGGCCGGTGTCGGCAACCTGCTGCTGGCGGATTTCGACGCCGTGGACCTGTCGAACCTACAACGGCAATTGCTCCATTCCGGCGCCGATATTGGCCGCACCAAGGTCGACTCTGCGATCGACCGGCTTCGGGCACTCAACCCGGACATCGCACTGGAGCCCATCAAGGGCAGCCTCAACGCAAACCGGCTGCTCGATCTGGTGGCACGCGTCGATCTGGTCGTCGATTGCTGCGACAACTTCCCCACCCGCTTCGCCGTGAACACCGTCTGCGTTGCGCGACGTATCCCGCTTGTTTCCGGCGCCGCGATTCGCACCGAGGGTCAAGTCTGCGTCTTCTCCGGCCAGCCCAACGACCCCTGCTATCAATGCCTGTACCCAGGCCAGGGAGAGGTGGACGAGAGCTGTGAGCGCAACGGTGTACTCGCCCCGCTAGTGGGCATCATCGGCAGCGTTCAGGCCACCGAGGCCATCAAAGTCCTCGCCGGTCTCGGCGAGCCGCTGTTCGGACATCTGCTGCTGCTGGACGCGCTGCGCATGGAGTGGCGCAACGTGCGGCTGCCGGCGGACCCCGGCTGCCCGGTATGCGGCGGGCGCTAGGCGCGCGACCGAGGAGTCGTGGCCTTTGGCCGCAGAATTGGAAAACCCCGAGTGCCGGAAACGTCAGGTGCGCGCGGCTTGAGTAGGCTCCGCGATGCTTACCGGTCCGCCCTGTTTCGACGTGACAGCATCAGCCCTTTCCAATAACCTGATCGGCTGTCTCCTTGGAAAAAAGTCGGATACCCGCCCATGCGTTTCGAGGTCAGCGAGCAAGACATCAAGAAGGCCAACATCCCGCACGAGATCTTCCTGACGAATTTGATCGGGAATCACATCTTGATGGCAGTGGCCGCCGGTGGCGTGGCCGGAAGCTTTCCATGGATTATGGCGCTCATACCGGCGATCTCGTTCGGTATCCTTGGCTACACCTTGTTCCGAGCGCGTCTGTCCTTCGTTCGGGATTCTTGGTATGTGATGTGCCATTGGCAAGTTTGCGCGCGACGTAGCCGGATTTTCATTGGCATGTTGCTATTGCTGCTCGCCGGGATGGCCCTGGGCTGGGCGGGTCACGTCTATGGAGGAATGGTGAAGGAGGCCGCAATCGCGCTCGTGATCGGAGTCGGCATATTGCCGGTAATGGGCACCGTGCTGGTCCTAATCATCATCGAGTCCGACGCCCTGTATCACGCTAATCAGGCAAAACTTCCGGCATGGGTCGTCGAGCGCTATCCGAATCCCGATGCCAAGGTGATCACCGACGGGCCCACGGCCACCACCGTCGGCTGACCAGCTCCCGGAATTCAGCTCTTGCCATCGACGTCAGGATCGTCTTCGGGCACGTTTCCAGCCGATGCGTTCTCGGTCTCCTCGGCGACCAGTTGGTCGATCACCTCAAACATTTTTGCATTGCTGCCGGTCTGTGTGGCGCTGGTCAAGTACTTGCCATTGATGACAATGGCGGGCACTCCGTCAATGCTATACTGACGGACCAGTTCGCCGGATTTGCGCACCTGCATGTCCACGGGAAAGGAATTGTATGCCTCGCGGAATGCGTCCTCGTCGATCCCCTGCTCCGCAGCGAAGGCGATGATTCGATCTTCGGTATAGATCTTCCGGCGCTCGGTGTGTAGTGCCTTAAAGAGCGGCTCATGCAGTTTGTCCAACTGCCCCAGCATTTCCGCTGCGTAGTAGGCCTTGGCGTGCGGTACCCAGCGCGGCGACGCCGCCGCGGGCATGCGCCTGAAGGTCACCCCCGCGGGCTTGTCGGCAAGCCAACGATCGATGTGCGGCTCAAGCTGATAGCAATGCGGGCAGCCGTACCAGAACAACTCAAGCACTTCGACATCGTCGCCGTCCTGCGCACGTGCGGGCTCGGCGATGAGTCGGTAGTCGATCCCCTCGTCGATACTCTCCGCCATCGCCGTCGCTGGTGACAGCGCGGCGCCCGCGAGGGCCACGATCAGCGCCAGGACGCCGAGCGCCGCAGTGGATACAGCCGGGACAGTGGGTCGGGCAGTCATCTGGGTATCTCCTGTTGTTAAAGGTCCCGATCGAGGCGCTCGCACGTCCAATCGTTCTCCGTTCGTGATGTATGGGCGGTTCATGCGGTTAACGAAGACTGCGGCCATTAGCCGATAGCTGGATGCAGAAGATAGTCGAGCACCAAGCCAAGAAATACACACATTCCAAAGTAGTTGTTATTTAGAAACGCTTCAAAGCAGTCTCCGGGCACACGACCTCGGATGAGTCGCTGCTGGTGCAGAGCCATCACCGCCGCGACGCCCAACCCACCGAAATACGCCCAGCCACGACCAGCTGCGATACCGACGTAGACCAAAAGCGCCAACATGAGCACTTGAAGCAGTCCAATGATGATGCGGTCGAAACGACCGAACAAGATAGCCGTGGACTTGATGCCGATCTTGAGGTCGTCGTCGCGGTCGACCATCGCATATTCGGTATCGTAGATAAGCGCCCAAACCACGGCACTCGCGAACAACACCCAAACCCAATCCGGAACGCTGCCCTGGATCGCCGTGAATGCCATGGGTACCGCCCACCCGAAGGCGGCGCCCAGGAAAAGCTGTGGCAGATGCGTGTAGCGCTTCATGAAGGGGTAGATCATCGCCAACACGACGGCCACCACTGACATCGCTACTGTTTGCCAGTTCAGCAGCAACACCAGACCGAACGCGATCAAGCTCAAGAGCAGAAAAACACCCACGGCCTCCGCCGGCGTGATCAGCCCGCGGGCCAGCGGCCTGGCGCTTGTGCGGGCCACATGGCCATCGAATTCGCGATCCGCGAAATCGTTGATGGCGCAACCTGCGGAGCGCATCAGCACCACACCCCCGACGAATACCGCGACGACCTGCCAAGGCGGATCGCCCTCCCCTGCGAGCCAGAGCGCCCAGAGGGCCGGCCACATGAGCAGGAAAATACCGATGGGCTTGTGCAGCCGCACGAGCTTCACGTAAGCGTCCAAACGTTCGCGCCAACTTGGCGTCCTGGGAATTGAGATCTTGATGTCCGGCAGCGGCATGCGGGTCGGGGACGAGTACTGATTGACCAAATTCGGGGGCCACCGCCGAAGGGGGCGGCGCGAGCCGAAGCCGGATATTATCGCACAGCGACGTAGGCCGCCGCAGCGCCGACCGCCCAATCCCCCATCCAGATTCAGGCGCGACCATACTCGTCGCGATCACCCATCCAACGCCGGATCATCGGCGCCACGCGCTGCGGCCAATGCGCAAGCATATGATCCGCGCCCTGTTGCGCAGCGCGTACCAGAGCCTTGTCCCTGAGTGGGTCAGCCAGCCGAAACTGGGCGGCACCGGCCTGACGTGTCCCCAGCACCTCGCCGGCGCCGCGCATCCTCAGGTCCGCATCGGCGATGGCAAATCCGCTCGTCTCGCGGCGCAGGATCGAAAGCCGATCACGCGCGGCCGCGCTGAGCGGCGGACGATACAGCAGCAGGCAAAAACTCACGACCTCGCCACGTCCGACGCGCCCCCGAAGCTGGTGCAACTGAGCCAGACCGAGACGTTCTGGATTCTCGATGATCATCAGACTCGCATTTGGCACATCTACACCAACCTCGATGACCGTGGTTGCGACCAGCAGGTCCAACTCACCGCACTTGAATGCCGCCATCACGGGCTCACGCTCCGCGGCCTTGATACGCCCATGAACCAGTCCGATGCGCAACCCAGGCAGGCTTTCGCTCAAGACCGCCGCGGTATCCTCCGCTGCCTGCGCCTGCAGAGCCTCCGACTCTTCCACAAGCGTGCACACCCAATAGGCCTGACGGCCTCCGGCGCAGGCAATGCGCACGCGTCGGACCACCTCATCGCGGCGGCTGTCCGGAACCGCCACAGTCCGAATAGGCGTACGCCCAGGCGGCAGTTCGTCAATCAGGGACAGGTCCAAATCGGCGTACACCGACATCGCGAGCGAGCGCGGAATCGGGGTCGCTGTCATGATCAGCTGATGCGGGGTGGTGCCATCGGCTTCGCCTTTCTCGCGCAGCCGCAAGCGCTGGTGGACACCGAATCGGTGTTGCTCGTCGATGATCGCGAGGCCCAGCCTGGCGAACACAACATCATCCTGGAAGAGCGCGTGGGTACCGACTACGACCGGAACCTCGCCGCTGGCGATCCGCGTCAGAATGGCATGGCGGCCGGCCCCCTTGTGCCGGCCGGAGAGCCAAGCTACATTTATCCCCAGCGGACTAAGCCAGCCATGCAAGCTGTGCAGATGCTGCTCCGAAAGCAGCTCTGTCGGCGCCATCAGGGCCACCTGATGACCCGTCTCCACGGCCTGCAGCGCCGCCAATGCGCCAACCACGGTCTTGCCGGAGCCGACGTCCCCCTGGAGCAGCCGCATCATCGGCATCGGCTTCGACAGATCCGCGGCGATCTCTTCGACGACCCGCTGCTGGGCCCCGGTGAGCCGGAACGCCAGACGGGCTAGCAGGCGTTCCCGCAATGCGCCATCACCATCGAGAATCGGCGCGGACACTTCCCGACGCCGGCCCCGCAAACGTCTCAGTGCCAGCTGATGCGACAACATCTCGTCGAAGGCCAAGCGCAGGAAGCTGGGATGAGAGCATTCAAGCAATGCCTGCACCGGCGCGTCTGCTGGCGGGCGGTGCAGAAAGAACAGCGCATCGCCCAGACTCGGCAACCGCAAGGGCCGCAGGATCTCATCGGGTACATGGTCAGCAAGCGCATCGGGCGATGCGCGCAACAAGGCCAGGGCTTGATCGATTAGACCGCGCCAGGAGATCTGCTGCATGCCCTCCGTGGATGGATAGACCGGTGTTAGCCTGTCGTTCACGGCCACGTCTCGCTTGCCCACCTGTTGCACTTCAGGATGAACCATCTCGAGCGACTGTGGCCCCTGACGGGCCTCGCCGAAGCAGCGCAGGGCGCGCCCTGGCCGCATTGCCTCGGACTGCGCCGCTGAGAAATGGAAAAAGCGCAACAATAGCCCGCAGCCTTTATCATCCCTGATCCAGACCTTTAGTGACCGGCGGCGACCAAAGGCAATCTTTGCATCGACGATCAGGCCCTCGACCAGTGCCTCATCGCCGGCACGCAGTTCGCCGAGAGGCACCAGACGGGTGCGATCCTGGTAACGGATAGGCAAGTGGAAAAGCAGATCCTGGACGCGCTCGATACCGAGCCGCTGAAGCCGCTCCTGCATGCGCGGACCAACGCGCTTGAGCCGATCTACCGGGATCTGCTCCAATGTCGGCTGATCCGATCGGCTCCGATCCGCTTCAGGCTGAATCGAAGGAATGGACTCCGATGCGTTGGGAGAGTCTGAGGCCACAGGCTGAAGAAGGGCTCAAGCGACAGCCAAGACAACAACCGGAGATGGAATCACTCGATGACGAAGCAGCAGCGCGTCGAGGTCGCAACCCGCGGGCGCGGTACCTACGACATCACACCTCAGGTGACCGATGTCGTCCATGCGAGCGGCATCAGCGTCGGACTCTGTCACCTGTTCGTCCATCACACCAGCGCGTCGCTGTTGCTGTGTGAGAACGCCGACCCGACGGTCCGGCGTGAC
>JBATTL010000742.1:0-1978 GCA_049670525.1 Thiohalocapsa sp.
GCCGGAAGATCGACCGCTCGCCGCTCGCGGATGGCGACAGGGTCAGGATTCTGAAATTCAGTCTGGTGATCACCACAGACGCGAAGGCGCGCCAGGCGGCATCCGACGAGATCATTCCCCCGACCTACAAGGTCTGGCGTTCAGGGCTCAGGCGATTGCCGGAGATTTTCATACCATGGTGCGCCGGATTTTCGTTCGCCCCCTTCAAGGAGTGACAACTGGCGCATAGTCGCGCTATGCAACTGCTGGCGCGAAACCGAAGGCGAGCGCAAAGACAAGCAAGCTGGTAGGAGAATTGACAGAAATCGCCTCAGTACCGCGGGCGCGGTGGTCGGCCGTCCGACCCAAAGTCAGGCACGCAGGCGACACCCACGTCGAATGTCGCGCATTGGCCCTGAATCCGATGGGGTCCAACCTGCCCGCTGAAGCTCGAACCTCAGGGGGGGTGACGATCGAGTCGGTCTGGAGGCGCGCCAAGGCATTCGGCGGGTGCTTCCCGGTCATCATGTATTACAACGTCGCCCCGCAGGCGTATACATCGGTCCAAGGCCCTTGCTTGCCCTTGGGGTGATACTGCTCGAGCGGTGCATATCCCGGTGTCAGCACCACGGAAAGGGTGCTGCTCTTCTCGCCGAGGGCGAAGCGCGCCGCACCGAAATCGAGCAGGATCGGTCGGCCCTGGCGCGTTAGATAGATATTGCTCGGTTTGATGTCCCGGTGCAGGAATCTCTCTTTGTGGACCTCACGCAGGCCAGCCAGTAACGGAAGCATGAGCTTCAGCGCGAGGACCTCGCTGAGCCGACCGCCCTTTCGGCACAGCAGCTCGTCCAGCGAAACCCCGTCGCAGTAGTCCATGACCAGGTAAGCGGTATCGTTCTCGTTGAAGAATTCCCGGACACGTACGATATTCGGGTGGCTCAGTCGCACCAGGATTCGCGCCTCTCGGAGGAATTCCTCGAGGCCCTCGCTGAGGTGCGCGGCATCCTCCCGCGAGTGAGGATGTAACGCCGTATTCCCGGGGACTCGCGTCGCGGCGCCGCTGGGTAGGAATTCCTTGATGGCCGTCGCACTATGGAGCACGGTGTCCCAGGCGAGATAGGTGATACCGAAACCTCCCGGCTTGCCGAGCACCTTGCCGACCAGGAACTTCCCGTTGAGCAATGTCCAATAGGGCAACACGAGTCGGCTGCGCTCGTATTCCGGGTCGAAACCACAGTTTGGGCAGGTTTCGGCCGGCCCCTTGTCGGTCATGCAGCCCAGACAGAGCGTTGCATACTCCTGGGGCGGCGTCGGCAGGGATTGCTCGGATACGATTTGCGGCGTCATGGCCTCGGCGGTTCCCCGCGATCAAAAGCGATGGACGATGGAAAGCACGGCAGTGCCCCTGCGACCGCAACACCGACATTGGTGGCGAGGTTAGAACCACGCCGAGATTCTAACTGGTCGGCGTTGCAGGGGAAAACGAGAAGCAGCCGACCCCGTGGCACCGCGGCCGGATGCCGCAATCAGCATTTCTGTTGTCTCTTGGTTGATAAACACAACAGATATGTTAATTATTCAGCCCGTGAACTCGAAGCAGATGAAAAAGTGGCTGGAGCTGCAGGGCGCGACCTTCCAGCCGGGCAAGGTTTCGCACCTGAAGGTGTTTTTGAATGGCCGCCAGACAGTGTTGCCGATGCACGGCAAGGCCGAGCTGGGCAAGGGGCTGGAGGCCGCCATCAAACGCCAACTCGGACTGAAGTGAGGTGGCATCATGTTTGACTATCCCGTAGAGCTGACCCCAGACGGCGGCACGCTGTTGGTAACCTTTCCGGACGTGCCGGAGGCAATCACCTTTGGCGCGGACGCGGACGAGGCGCTGTCGCAGGCGGTCGATGCACTGGAGAGCGCCTTGTCGTTCTACGTCGGCAACCGTCGGCCGTTGCCGGCGCCGTCCGCGCCCGAGGGCCGCCCGACCGTGCGCCCGTCGGCGCTGGAG
>JBATTL010000743.1:0-6313 GCA_049670525.1 Thiohalocapsa sp.
GCCCAAGCCCGTGAGAGTGGCGGCAAGGTGAATGTGTACGAGACCCAATTCCAGCCCATGCGTTATGCCCTTAACCGCCATGGACCCCGCACTGCCATGAAGCTGGTTTGCGTCGGCGACAACGAGCGCGTCGTTGGCATCCATATGGTTGGCGACGGCGTCGATGAAATGCTGCAGGGCTTCGCCGTTGCTGTAAAACTCGGCGCCACAAAGGCCGACTTTGACAACACGATCGCCATCCATCCGGTCAGCGCCGAGGAATTGGTCACGCTCAAGGAACCCCACCCCGACGAGTGACGTCGGTCTGTCGAATTACCGGACACGCTTTGTTGGAGCAGCGCCGGGGTGCGATGGTCCATCCTTGGCGCCGCGCGCGGCGTCATCGCTGAAGAGCCGTAAATTCATCGAAGGCGATCTCGATCGGAATCGCCAACCCAAAGCCCCGCTCGTTCGGGTCAGATCCCGCGGTCGCCTTCAGTGTGTTGACCCCCACTGCCGCCCCCATTTCGTTAACCATCGGTCCACCGCTGTTGCCGGGCAGAATGCGCGCATCGGTCACCAGCAACCCTTTGCGCGTGCCGGTATAGGTGCCGATGGTGATGGTGTCAGAGATGCCCAGCGGGCTACCGATTGCATATACCCTGTCCGTCTGACGCAACGCGCTCGACGCTGTTGGGACAATGTACGGGGTCCGGTAGCCCTTCAGCCGCAACAGCGCAAGGTCATGATTGGAACTGACGTCTACTAGGTCCGCGCTCAACAACGAGCCATCCTTTAGTTCGACTTCAAATGCGTTCTGCAATTGCGCCGCGTAGTGCCTCATCTCCAGCTCGCGCTTCGCCTGGCGGTACTCCAAGGATCGGTCGCGCAACAAGCGTTTGCCGCGATCGTACTGCTTGGGGTCCGCGTAATGGCCGCGCGGATGGGACAGCTTTCGCTCCAACGCATCAAGCTGGCGTTTGATCAGTTCCAGGTGTTCCTCAAGTTTTTTTGCCCAGTCATCCGGCGGTTTGATCACATGGCGGTTCGTGAGAATCAGTCCATCCTGCGAAACGAAAAATCCCGACCCGGTGCCTATCGGCGAATTGACCTTCAACACCGCCAGGCTGCTGGACTCGACCGCGCTGACGGGCTGGAAACGCTGTTCCAGCCGTGTCGCGAGGTCGTGCCGGTCGTCGACGATCGCGTCTGAGGGCAGCGCTGGTTGCGCCGCCTGGTCTTCGGGCGGCGTGCCGTGCTGAGGCCGATCGCTGAAGATCCAGTTGCCTTCCGTGTCTTGATAACGATAGATCTCGGCGCGTGCTTCAGGCGCAGGAGGCAGCGCAAGTAACGCCAAGCAAAGCAGCCTGATCGCATGACGCTGTTGCGCACCGACGTTGGGTCGGTGATTCTCCGAGTGGATTGCGAAACAGGAGGTTTTCTGCGCGCCCATGGTGGCTTACTTCAGGAACGGCATATCGATGTTGCAAGTGCTTGCATTGGCGGGATTATACGGCGGGTCGTTGTCTTGAGCGCACTGGACAGCCGCCGCTTTCGTGAAGGCGTCGACAGACCGTTGAGCGTTCGGCGTCGCGCGGGGTATGCTGGCCAGGGTTGCTTTCACGAAAATGAGCACGCTTGGTGTTTTCACGGCGATTGCGAGAACGACGCGGGCGCATGCTCCGTGCTGCGGCTCCTCGTCAAGGGGATATCGGCAACAGGGACCCGCTGGTCGCTCCAACCTTGAATCCCGTCGCTAACCGTCGGTGCGGCAACCTGTTGTCCGTTACTTTCCTCGAGAATGGTTGTCAAGGGTATTTGTGCGGCCAGGACGTTTCGCGCGGCGAGTCTGTCTCGCGTTCGAATGGATGGTCTTTTGGGGCAACCGGTATCTGCCGGCATGGCAACCCGGCGGCGACCAGCTTCGCACTGAAAAACTGCCGGCAGAGGCGAGATCAGGTCTTTCACCAATGCAGCACCCTATTCCTAGACCATCACAAAGAGGTTTCACGTTGGTCGAAGTCATGGTGACGATCGTCATCATGACCATCGGCATGCTCGGCGTTGCGGGTCTCCAGCTTGCCGGCATGCGCAGCAACCATAGTGCCTATTTGCGCACCCAAGCGACCATTGCCGCGTACGATCTTATCGATCGCATGCGCGTCGACCCAAATGCCTTCAACGGCGAGCACTTCAAGGGAGGATCCGACAGCGGCTCCGCCGCGTTCGACGACTGGGTCGCCGGGCTCACGCGCATGAGTCTGCGCCCGCCCGCGGGGAAATCCGTCGGCGAAGTCAATTGCGGGCCCGACGAGGCCAACGCGTGCCATGCGGGTAACTGTGAGGTCATCGTCCGCTGGGACGATTCCCGGGGCGAGAATGCAGACCTCGTCCAGAAAGGCCGCAAACCCGGTGAGACGGTCTTCCGTGTCTGTACGAGACTGGCTCAAACAGTACCGACATGAACGCGCCCCGGTCCGAGGTACCCGGAGCCAACACGGGGTTTCGTCGCTCGACCAAAACTCGGCGCTCCCAGACTCGCCTGTTCCGGCGTAGCAAGCGATCCGCGGGTTTTTCTCTGGTCGAGCTGATGGTGGCAGTGACTATCGGTGCGATGCTGATGATCGGTCTGACCGATCTGTTGGTCGATAGCAAGACGGTTTATGTGCGCGAGGATCAATTCGCGCGGTTACAGGAGAACGCCCGCGTCGCGACCTTAGTTGCGTCACGTAGTCTTCGGACCAATCGCTCGCTGGGCTGCCGCAGCATCGCGATGGCCGAGTTTGAGGGCCAATTCACGGTCAAGGCTTGTGACTTGCTGGACACCAAATCCGGCGATGATTGCAGCCACGCGGACTGGAAGAGCGATCGCCATTTCCTATCCATGGATCGGGCCATCGGTTACGACAATGCGGACGATCTTGATTCTGCCGCGGACTATCCCGACCTGCCCTCCGCCGCGGCCGAGAATATTTCGAACCGATGGCTGCGCGGCGATGTCCTGGTCACCTGGGGTGTGGACGAGCAAGGCGCCAGTCTCACGGGCACACTGGGCAGCGCGATCGGGGAGGGCGGTGGCTTTCAGGGCACCGGTGCCCTTGGAGTCGACCCAGTGCCGTCTGCCCTAGGCAACGTTGGCCGGCTCGCGCTCGTGACTGACTGTATGAGTGCCGATCTGTTTGAAGTTAGCGGCCCGGAGGATCTGGACACCGGAGACTCCAGCATCGAACACAGCGCCACCAACCCGGATGGGGTGGTCGTGAACGCCTCGGACGCGCTCGGCCACGCCTATAACTGGACGGCTTCGGCTTCGGGCGATCGGCAAACCGCCGCCCCGATCTATCGCGCCAACGTCTTTCCCTTCTCCTACGACGTGTACTACGTTTGCTGTGTGGATACTGGCGGCCGTCGTATCCAGACGGGCGCCCGTGTCGATCGATGCCGGGTGGACCCGGGGCACAGGTATTACGACCGATTCCGCCCGGCGCTGTGTGCTTGGAGTATGGAGGACGCGAGCAGCCAGGCGTTGCTCTCGGACGTCGCCGATATGCGCGTCACCTATACCGGAGACCTTGACAACGACGGCACAATCGACTTCGCTTCGGAGGATTCAGAGCCCGTTCCTAATGCGGCCTGGGTCAGCCGCAACAATGCCTGGTCCGGTGTCCGGTCCGCTGCACTGGAACTGCTCGTGACGACCGAGGCGAGCGGCGTCGCCACTGAGCGGAAGGCTCCCGCGCGGGATCATTGGCCACCCAACGCCGGTGACGGCAGCATTGCCAGCGATACCCTTGGCAAAGACCTGCCTGCTGACGATCGGCTCTATCAGCGCTTCCTGATCAATGTCGCAATGCGTTCCCGCACACCCTGGTACGTCAGCCAGTAGCGTCGTCGAATATGGTCCGGCTCGTCGAATTGATCAGCGCAATGCGCGCGACGCCCGCTCCGATCAACGAGCCGTGCCCAAAGACACGACCCGCGCGCTCGCGGACCACGCAACCGGGTGCCGTCCTTGTCCTCGGCCTGGTCGTCTTGCTCGTCATCACGGTCGTTGGCGTGACTGGAATGCGGACCACCGTGATGCAAGAGCGCATGGCCGGCAATATGCGCCAGAACAACACGGCATTGCAGGCCGCGGAAGCTGCCCTCCAAGCGGGCTTGGCCTATATTGAGGGTAAGGCCTCGCCGCCCATCGCCAATAGCAGCGGCTCCGAGCACGTATGGCCGGCATGCAGTGTCGATGAGGCTTCGGCAGACCTGGATGGCGGCTCTTGTGGAAACCATGGCAAGGTCTTGGCGAATTGGCGCGGGGACGCCGCAAGCCTCACGGAAGGTTCGACTTACCAGGCCGTGATCGGCGAGCTGGGGGAGAGCGGCAGTTTTCCCGGCGTGGCCGCGCAGCCGCGCGTCTATATCGAGGTGCGCTACGTGGCGCCACTGGACGCCGAAGAGGCCGCTCGGGGCGTCGGAGTGCACTACTACACCGTCACCGCCCTGGGCTTCGGCGGTTCGGACAAGGCGCGTGCCATCGTCCAGTCGACGGTGGCGAAGGTGTATCAGTTCTAGAGGGACCGATCATGCGGACAAGACCAAGGCTCCCATCAGGCTTGTCGTCGGCAGTCCGCAGTCGGCGCTCGCCTGGGTGGTCCGTGTCGTCGGTCCTGCTTGCCGGCGTTGTCATGCTGGTCTGCACCGGTCCAATCCGATCCGCGGATATCGAACTCACCGTCGTGCCGCCGTTTCTTCTTGAGGGTGTAGCGCCAAACCTGGTGTTGACCTTGGACAACTCCAAAAGTATGCGAGCGGCGTACTTGCCCAACAGCCTCGAAAATCGTGATGAACGGGCCGTTTTCAGTTCCCCGGATGTCAACAAGGTCTATTACGATCCGTCCAAGACCTATCTGCCCGGACTCGATGCCGATGGTGTCTCACTCGGCAATGCGGATTTCTCGGCAACGGCGCCATACCCCTATCTCGACTGTGACCCGGATGCGACAGTCGATCTGGGAGCTGACTACGTTGTCGTCCATGAAGAGGATTTCACGACCTCCTGTCCGGATGAGATCAGCTATTCCGACAATCCTGCCGCGTCAGCCTTCTATCACCTTTATGACCCAGACAATTACTACAATCGCGCCAAATACGATCAGACCGGCGACGGCGAAGTAGACGACAGAGAGGTCGAACACGGGGATGTCGATGACGGGGAGGTGGACGACGGCGAGACCGACGACAATGAGGCCAACGACGGTTCTAGAATTGACGCCCCATCGTCCGAGCGGTGCAACAGCTTCCTGCGTCGCTATGCGTCCTATTGCCGCCGTTGCGGAGAGGATTTTCTCGAACCGGACGAAGACACCCCGGACGCCTGTTTTGATCGCGTACTGGTGGGAGGCGCCGCAGACCTATTGATTGCTCGGTGCGCTGATATGCCCGAAGGAACTGCTGGAATAACCGCCCAGGACACCTACGGTCTCTTCGACGGCAGCTATTCCGACTCCACCGGCCTCGACCTCGATGACCGCATCGACCGTGCGATCTGCGCGGCCCGCGACGACGATATCGCAATCGGTGATTCCGAGCCGGAACGGGCGAAAACCAACTTCGCGAATTGGTACCGTTATCATCGCTCACGGCTATTGGTTGCCAAGACTGCTCTGAGTCGTGTCATGCATACGCTTGGCTCTGGCGTCCGCCTCGCTTATCAACCGATGCGTGAGGGCGGCATGTGGGAGTACAGCAGCGGTGCATTCGCTGATCTTGCCGCAACCTTCGACAGCTACGGCGAGACCAAATCGGAATTCTTTGCGTGGATGTTCGGGCTCACTACCATCGGTGACGACAAGGTGTTGGGCGCGTCGCACGTGCGTGCCGGCGAATTCGTCGCCAGCAATCTGGCACAGGCAGACGATATCGATGCTGAGCGAGACGGGACGGAACGTTTCGCCGCCAATAGTTGCGGAATCAAGTGCCGCAACAATTTCCACCTGATGTTCACGGACGGAGGTTGGGAAGATCGATGGGGAGATTTCGCCGGCGATTCAATTTGGCCTTGTAAGACCGGTGGCGGCGATTGCTGGATAAACCAAAGCCAGGACAGCAAACCCGGTGATTTCCCAGAGAATCCATATCTTCAAGACTATGATCCGAAAGCCTTTCCTGTCTTCGCTGACCGCAACGTCGGCATGCTTGCCGATATCGTGTTCTACTATTGGAGAACCGACTTTGATCCCGATAGCGATAACAAGACGCCGCCGATAATCACGAGCTGGGATGCGACTCAGCCCGTCGATTCCAGTGCCAATTTCTATAACCCAACGAATGATCCAGCGAC
>JBATTL010000744.1:0-2420 GCA_049670525.1 Thiohalocapsa sp.
CCGCACAGGGTGGCGCCCGCGGCGATGGCCAGCACGGCGGGCAGCGGATGGCGGCGTCCCTGTCCGCGGCGGGGATCGGGGATCTCGGCAAACAAGCCGGGCAGAGAGACCACCTGGTCGACGCTCAACATGATCTTGGGGGCTCCGTGACGATACTGGGGGTCGAGGATGGGACGCGACAGGCAGGCTTGGGCATGGGCATGCAGGGGGCGGACAAAGACGCGCTTGGCGCTGCGCTGCGCGGTGCTGTAACCGTGTCTGGTACGCCGATAGCCGTGCGTGTTGCCGACATAACGCCAGTTGGCGGCGCGGTAGATCATGCCGTGAAAACGCTGCGGATCGACAAAGGCCTCCAGCAACAGCAACGGGTAACCGAAGCGCTCGCGCCAGTCCTGCGCCAAGCGGCGCACGCTCAAGGCCAGCACGCGCGAGGCAAGCTTCGCAACGTGATGCTCGGGCAGGATTAGAAACCGGCTGTTGTTGGCGATCAGGTGCAGGCGGTCGTACTGGCGGCGGAAATCCCAGCCGATCCAGGTGTCACGCGCAGCGCACTTCCAGGCCGCCGCCGAGAAGCTCAGCAGCGCCAGCCACTCGCCGTTGCAGGTGGCGACATACCACAGGGTATGGCCGATCTTCGGCAACGCCCGAAGGTAATGATGGGCACCTATCAGCGCCTGGAAGCGCTCCTCTTCAAACGCGGCACCGCCTTGCAGGACAATCTCTCGCAGGTTCAAGTACCGGGCCTCGGACAGCGCGCGTCGAGTGACCTCATACCTGCTTCGTCGGGCGTTGTTCAGAACCAAGGTTAACTACATGATCTGACGCAGACTCTTGGTTAGCGCGGTTTCGCCCTGGTGATGAGGTCGTCCTCACTGGACAACCGCGCGGCCCTGGGATTCCCACGCCTGGAAACACCGACCTGCCCGCCAACCTTTCACCGTCGTCGGGCTGGTCCGGGTGCGGGATCATGGCCGCATGCCCCGTCTGCTCCCGATCCTGCTGCCGGCCCTCTTGTTGCTTTCAACCGCAGCGACCGGTAGTGACCGCCTGTGGTCATCGGGATTCTACGCGCGCGGTGCAGAGGGTTGGTTTTGGTATGCGGAGGAGCTTCCCGAGGCCGAATCGGAGTCCGAATCCCAACAAGCACCGGAGCCGATGCCGGCGCCCGAGTTGGCGGAGACCGACCCGGCCCAACCACCGCCGCCGCAGATCATCGAGCCAAGAAAAGCCGCTGGCCCTGCCACGCTCTCCGCCGCCTGGCTGCGGGCCAATCTGGAGCGTTACCGCGACAGCGCAATCGATGACCCCTCGCCACGCAACGTAGCGCTGTATCTCTATCTGCAGCGCCTGACCATCGACAAGGCCGAGCGCTTCGCCGAGGCCACCCAGCGCGCGGTCTGGTCCGACCCGCTGCTCGACGAGACCACGCACCGACCGCTGGCCACCTTTGCCGCCAACCTGGTCAACCGCGAGGCCGCCGCCAACCGCGATGCGGCGCTGACAGAGACGGCCAAGATCGCCGGACTCTGGTTCTTGTTCCGCTCCGACTGTCCCTACTGCGAGGCCCAGGCGCCGTTGCTGGAAGTCCTGCGTGCCCGCTATGGCTTCGAGGTGCAGGCCGTCTCGCTGGACGGTCGACCGCTTCCCGGCGGATTTTTCCCGAACTTCCGAACCGATCGCGGCCAAGCGCGGCGGTTGGGGGTGGTCTCCACGCCAGCGCTGTTTCTGGCGCGGCCGCCCGATGGGATCGTGCCGCTGTCCCAGGGCGTGCTGTCGCTGGCCGAATTGCAGGAGCGCATCGTCAATGCAGCGACCGAGGCGGGGTGGATCGCACCGGACTGGCGCGAGCGCACGCGGCCACGGGTCGCCGATCTGCGCATGGATACCGGTGCGTTCGATGATCTCGCCTTGGCCGATGATCCGGACCGACTGCTCGGGCACTTGCGCGCATTGATCCAACCGTCGTCGATGGTCATCCCCGGAGTGCGCTGATGCGTTTGCTGCTGTGTTTGCTGAGTAGGGCTGCCCTCTGTCTTGCGGTCGTCGTCTGCGCACCGGTGCGGGCCGATCTCTCCGGCGAGCTCGACGCGATGTTCGACAGCCTGGTCAACGTCACCGACCCCACCGCACACATGGGTCAGCGGCGCGGGGTGCTGTCCGGTGGCTCGGTCTATGCCCGCAACCGGGTCATGAACGTCAATCCGGTGCATGTCGTGCCACCGAGCTTCGAGGCCGGCTGCGGCGGTATCGATCTGTTCGCCGGCAGTTTCTCGTTCGTCTCGCGCGAGCAGTTGACGCAGCTGTTCCGCTCCATTGCGTCGAATGCCGCCACCTACGCCTTCAAGCTGGCGCTGGACTCCATGTGCCAGAACTGCGGCCAGGTCATGGATTCGCTGCAGAAAAAGATTCAGGCCCTGAAC
>JBATTL010000745.1:0-4450 GCA_049670525.1 Thiohalocapsa sp.
GCGTATACCTCGCAAGCTGCTTCCAGTCCCGGTGTCCGCTGACTAGCGCAACCTCGTGCAATTGGTAACCCGCCTCGAACAGTAGGCTGATCCCATGGTGTCGTGTGTCGTGGAAGTGCAGATCATCAATCCGCGTGCGCAGAACGGCGCGGGTGAAATTCGCAGACAGGCTATCCGGCTTGAACGGGAAAATGCGCAGCTCTTCCTTGGTACGCGGTTGGCGCTGGACGATAGTCCAGGCGTCTCCGAGCAGCGGAACGGTCTGGTTGTTTCCGATCTTCTGTGATGGGTGTTTGCGGTCGCGGATTAGGATGGTCCGGTCCGCTTCGTCGATGTCGTCCCAGCGGATCGCGCAGACTTCCGACAGGCGCATGCACGATGCGATGGCGAACTGAACGATATCCATCATCGGCGCGGTGAGAGTCTTGCGAACCTGGGTCCGCTCCCAATACTGACGGAGCAGTTCTAGCTCGTCGTCGGTCGGGCGCCGGTCTCGCTCGTTGCTAAGGGCGATCAATCCCTGATCGCGGAGAACGGTCCGCGCGTTGGTCACGGTCTCGACCGAAACCGGCACGTCCCAATGGGCGGCGGCGGTTTGGATAACGCCTCGCAGATAGATCAAGTCTTGCGCCAGCGTCGCCGGCCCTGCTCCCTCGTCGGCGCGTGCGCGGCCGTAGGCGACGATGCGTTGCTTGGTCAGCTCGGACAGTGGAACGTCGCCCATACCGCGCTCCAGCAGTCGCAGACAGGCATCCTTGGTGCGGCCTGGTGCTGGCATCTCTTGCCGGTAGCGCTTGATCAGCTTGCCGAAGGTGGTCCCCTTCAGTTGACGCGGGTCTCTAAATCGGGCGTTGTCCATGTCGCCCTCGACCTCCCTCGCCCACCGCTCGGCGCGTGCCTTGGCGGTGAAAGTCTTGCTCTGCGCTGGGAAACCTTGGCGTCGAATGATTGCGCGCCACTTGTCGCCTCGCTTCTGAAGCGTTGCCATGAATCATCCCTCCAGGCGCGGCGCTAATGCCAGCAGATCGCGCTCGGCTCGGATCAGCAGATCAGCCACGCGCGGGCGCTGGCCGTTGTCGCCGGGGGTGAGATAGCGGACTTCCGCGCGAACGTCGCGGATCAGTGAGCGCAGAAACGCGCGTGTAGAATTGGAAGCAGCCATTGCCGAACCTCGCTGATAGGTTGGTGGTGGTAGGGCCTCGCTCCGGTTGCAGCCGGTTCGGGGCCTGTCTCGTTGCGCTGTACCACTGTTACTGTACCAAGCGCCCGATCAGGTACATGTGGTACACATTCGGTACAACGCATCCGTTATGAGTATAGCGCAACAGTGAACACAAGTGATAAACAATGTACCTCGATGGCAATGAAAACAGTGGTCTAGACCATAAGGCATTGATGCTCAAGTCCAGGAAATTGTCGGTTGCGCCGATGATGGACTGGACGGACCGACACTATCGATACTTCGCGCGGCTGATCACACGCCACACGCTGCTATACACGGAGATGATCACCACCGGCGCGCTGATTCACGGCGAGCGCGAACGCTTTTTGCGCTTCGACCCGAGCGAGCACCCATTGGCGCTGCAGCTCGGCGGCTCTGACCCAACCGACATGGCCGCCTGCGCCCGCATGGGCGCAGACTGGGGCTATGACGAGATCAACATCAATGTCGGCTGTCCGTCCGACCGCGTCCAATCCGGGCGTTTCGGCGCCTGCCTGATGGCCGAGCCGGGATTGGTGGCTGACTGCGTGGCGGCCATTAAAGCGGCGGTCGATCTGCCCGTTTCAGTCAAGAGCCGCATTGGTATCGATCACCTTGACAGCTACGAGCTGCTGGCTGCCTTCACCGATGTTATCGTCAGTGCCGGCTGCGACGCGCTCATCGTTCACGCCCGCAAGGCTTGGCTCAAGGGTCTGAGCCCCAAGGAAAACCGCGACGTGCCGCCGCTGCGCTACGATTTGGTCGACCGTCTGAAGCGGGATTTCCCGGCGCTTCCGATCGTGGTCAACGGTGGCATTACCAGCCTGCGGCAGGCCAAGGTACACCTCGATAACTTGGACGGCGTCATGATCGGCCGCGAGGCCTATCAAAACCCTTGGATCTTAGCGGAAGCGGATGCCCTGATCTTCGATGCGGATGCCCCCGCACCTGACCCTCACGCGGTGCTCGACGCCATGTTGCCTTACGTCACGCAACGACTTGACGAGGCTGTCCCATTAACTGCCATTACCCGCCACCTGCTCGGTCTTTTCCATGGGCGGCCCGGTGCCAAGGCGTGGCGCAGACACCTGAGCGAACAGGCGCAGCGCGCGGGAACGGGTATTGAAGTATTGATGGAAGGCGCAAAGCGGGTGCGATATAGCGCAAGCCGACTGGGCTAAAGTCACCACCCAAAACTGCATCACCGGTTCATGAGCCCATCGGAAGCACCGCCCGGCGAGCGCCGGGCGGTCGTCGGATCGGGGGTGGTCAGCCGCCGTTCGGAATCAGCTTCTTCATGACCTTGTCCAGGCTGAAACTGGCAGCCTCCTGGCGTGGCGGAAATTCCTGGAATGTCTTTAGGAAGCTCCCCACGTAGGCCTGAGCAGGCACGAGCAGGTAGGCACGATCGAGAAGCCAGTCGTAGTAGGTGTTGGACGTCAGCTCGGCACGCTCGTAGGGGTCGCGCCGCAGGTTGAACATCAGCGGCACACGCAGCGGGACGAAGGGCTCCATCCACACACGGAAGGTGCCAGCGGCCTTTTGCTCCATGAAGACAAGCTTCCAGTCGTCGTAGCGCAATGCGGTCAGATCGCCGTCGTCCGAGAAGAAGAAGATCTCATGGCGCGGGCTCTGGTCGGTCTCGCCGGTAAGCATGGGCAGGATGTTGTAGCCGTCCAGATGCACTTTGTAGTCGCGCTGCATGCCCGTGATACTGATGCCCTCCATCAAACGCTCCTTGATGTCCGGGTCGCCGGCGACGGCAACGAAGGTAGGGAACCAGTCCATGTGATGAACGATCTGGTTGTTCCAGACACCGGCCGGGACCTTGCCGGGCCAGCGCACCATGGCCGGCACGCGCCAGCCGCCCTCCCAGTTGGTATTCTTCTCGCCGCGGAACGGCGTGGCAGCAGCATCCGGCCAAGTGTTGTAGTGCGGGCCGTTATCGGTGGAGTAGAAGACAATGGTGTTGTCGGCGATGCCGAGCTCGTCCAGTTTGTCCAGGAACTTACCGATGTGGCGGTCGTGCTCGACCATACCGTCAGAGTATTCGTCCTGGCCGGAGATACCCCGCAGTTCTTCTTTGACGTGGGTGCGGAAGTGCATGCGCGTACCGCTCCACCAGACGAACCAAGGCTTGCCGGCCTCGGTCTGCTCGTCGATGAAGGCAAGGGCGCGGTCGGAGGTCTCGTCGTCGACGGTCTCCATGCGCTTTTTGGTCAGCGGGCCCGTGTCTTCGATCCTCTGCGTCCCATCCGGCAAGGCCCATGAATGGATCACGCCGCGCGGACCGAACTGCTCCTTAAAGGTCTTGCCATTGACAAGCACCATGTCGGCCGGATAGTCCTCGTTCTCGGGTTCCTCCTCGGCGTTGAGGTGGTAGAGGTTACCGAAGAACTCGTCGAATCCATGGTTGGTGGGCAGATGTTCATCGCGGTCGCCGAGATGGTTTTTGCCGAACTGCCCGGTCGCATAGCCAAGTGCCTTGAGCGGAACCGCGATGGTCGGGTCTTCGACGCGTAGGCCAAGCTCGGCGCCGGGCAGACCCACCTTGGACAGGCCGGTACGAAACACGCTCTGGCCGGTGATGAAAGAGGACCGGCCCGCGGTGCATGACTGCTCGCCGTAGTAGTCGGTGAAGGTCATACCTTCGTTGGCAATACGGTCAATATTGGGGGTCTGATAACCCATCATGCCGTGGGTGTAGGTGCTGATGTTCGACTGACCGACGTCATCTCCCCAGACGACGAGAATGTTTGGCTTGTCCGCGGCGACGGCAATACCGCCAAGGGACATGGTGGCGAGGGCAAGGCCGCACCGCCATGACGCAGTGGATGCAATCGACATTCGGGATTCCTCCTCGAGGGTTATTAATGCGGGCTATGGGCGATTTGCCCGAGGATCTCCAAACCAGCAACAAGCGACTCGTCCAAGCGAAGTGTTGCGAGGACTCACAACCGGTCGGGTGATACGGAGGACGCATGCTAACCCGCGAACGCGTGCGCTGCTGTCGGAGTTAGCCCCACAGTGTACCGATCGGACGGCGTTACGATGGGCCCCATCAGGCATGCGGAGAAGCTGGGGCGCGGTCGCCCAATGGCAATCATCAAGCCGACCCGTCGCGGCTGATCGCAATCGTGCGTTCGCGAGCGAGCGTCGGCGCTTCTCCCGAAGCTAAACTAGAGATGAAGAAACCACTGAAGAAGACTGACTTTATGTGACTTTTTTTTTGCAATATCCTTGTTATTC
>JBATTL010000746.1:0-1975 GCA_049670525.1 Thiohalocapsa sp.
GTCTACCACGAGCACTTCTCCTACCTATCGCTGCATGCCGTCCAGCGCATCTTCCAGGCCCGGCGCCTGCGGCTCTGGAACGTGGAACAACTACCTACCCACGGCGGCAGCCTGCGCGTCTACGGCATCCACGCCGATGACCCGCGCCCGACCACGTCGGCGGTTCCCGAGCTGCTCGCCACCGAGCGAGAACAAGGCCTGCTGGAGCTGAGCACCTACCAGGCCTTCCAGCCGCGCGCGGATCGAATCAAGAACGACCTGCTCGCGTACCTGATCGAACAACAGCGCGCGAGCCAGCGTATCGCCGCCTACGGCGCCGCCGCCAAGGGCAACACCCTGCTCAACTATGCCGGGATCAAGCCTGATCTGCTGCCCTATGTCTGCGACGCCGCACCGGCCAAACAGGGCCAATACCTGCCCGGCAGCCATATCCCCATCCGCCCGCCCGTCGTGCTGCGCAACGACCCGCCGGATGAAGTGCTGATCCTGCCTTGGAATATCGCCGAAGAGGTGCGGGGGCAGCTGGGTGATCTGGCGGAGCAGGGCGTACGTTTCGTTACTGCCGTGCCAAGGCTCAACAGCTGCTAACCTCACAGGCATCCGACTGGCGTTCGGTGATTCACGAATGGTCCGTATTATTCCTCCAATCACGGCAATCGAAACCATCGCCGAAGCCCCCTCGATACGAGAGCTGCCCCGGCTGCGCCAGCAATACGAGCCCGGCCGGCGGAGTGTCGCGTCTGCGCTCGTGATACCCGGCGGGTCGATCCCTCGCCGCCGGGACTCGCGCAGGGCGACAACCTATTAGGCCCCGGTTCGCCCCGCTCCGGGCCGGCGCTCCGCCACAAGCAGCGGCCACAGGCCGCGCTTGGGCTGCGCACCAACCCTGCGCGAATGGCTTGACGGCGTATCGGATGCGCTCTGCATATCGCCTCTGCGGCTGCGGGACTCACGCCACTTCGCCACTGCGGCGATACGCTCGCGCCTACGCCTACCGGGGACTACCGGCCCTCGCGTTCGCTCTCCATGGCCGGCAGCGATGGAGGAAGAAAAAGGGGACTGCCTTGGTCGAAGCGGAGGACGGTGCTCATCAACCCGCCGAGATCCACTGGTACGAAGCCCACGGGATCGAGAAGGTCAAAATCAAGGTGAAAAGATGGCTGTAAAATTCGTGGTCTGTTTACGAAAAGACAACGGCGGCGACATCTCGGGCGATGACCTCCAGCTTGGCAGGCTCTATGAGCTGCTCGAAAAGGACGCCGGTCACGGTATGGTCCGGATTATCGACGAGTCGGGGGAAGACTACCTCTATCCCCAATCCTGGTTCGATAAAGTCGCACTGAGCGCCGCGGCCTCCGAGCAACTGGCCAAGGCGCTACCGCATCGCTAGACCGGTGAAACCCCGCATCCCCTACACCAAAGCATCCATCACTGACCTGAAGGTCCGCGACGTTGACGAGGCTGCCGCGTCATGATCTTGGTAACGGGTGCGAATGGTTTCGTTGGGCGACAGGTGGTGCCTGCGCTCACAGCGCGGCGACAACCGCTACGGATCGTTCTGCGGGCAGGTTCAACCCTATCATTGGAACACTGCGCAACTTATCAAGTCATTAAAACGCCAGACCTTTTCCATGCCGAGGCATCTTGGTGGATGCAAATGCTTGAGGGCGTAGAAACCGTCGTACATCTGGCATGGTACGCAGAGCCCGGTAGGTATTTGACATCAAAGCTCAACCTCGACTGCCTACAGGGTACGCTTAACCTTGCCAAAGCGAGCATCGATGCGGGCGTCCGTCGATTCGTTGGCATCGGCACCTGCGCGGAGTATAAATTTAGCCAAGGGATACTGCGGCCCGACTCTCCGCTCAATCCACAAACGCTTTACGCCGCCTGTAAGGCCTCGACGTTCCAGGTGCTTGGGCAGTTGTTGCCGGCTGCGGATGTTGAATTCGCTTGGTGCCGGCTGTTCTATCTC
>JBATTL010000747.1:0-4546 GCA_049670525.1 Thiohalocapsa sp.
CAGACGACGTTGTTCCAGACGCCACGCAAGATTCGCGGCGTCCGCCGGAAACGAGCCGCCGATGCCCGCGAAATCACAGATGCCCGCCTCGGTATGGGCGACGGCGGTATTGCCGTCGAGGACTGTCGAGCTGCCGGCCTGAGGTCCCGGGCCTCTCTCCGGCGTACCGAGCAGACGTCGCAGCAGGCGCAGCGTCGAGTTGGCCAGGTTAGGCATAGCGGCTCTCGCTGGATGGGTTGTGGACGTCGGCGAATTGGGCACCGTCGAGCCAGACGATGGCGTTGGTCGGACAGCGGAAAGTGGCTTCGGGCCGCGCCGGCCCACCGCCGCCATAGTCCACCACCGGCAGATTGTCCTCCATGCGAATCAGCCCGGGTGCGGCATCGGCGACACAGCGTCCGCAGGCGTCGCACGCGGTGGTGCAGAGCGCGGTTGCCATGTCGCCAGCGAGTGGCGCACTGCATTGCACCAGGAGGCGCTGGCTGAGGGGCACCAGTTCGAAAAGATCCCGCGGGCAGGCGGCGGCGCAGTCGCCGCAGGCGGTGCACTTGTCGACCTGCACGGCGGGCAGGCCGTTGGCATTCATCGCGATGGCGTCGAAGTCGCAGGCATCGCGGCAGTCCGCTAGCCCGAGACAGCCCCAGGGACAGCCCTTTCCACCCTCGGAAACAACCGACGCGGCACGGCAACTCTCAAATCCCCGGTACTCGGCGATCTGATAGGCTTGCCCCTTGCCGCCAGCGCAGTGCAGCCGGGCGACCTGCTTCTCTTGCTCGCCGGGGTCCACGTCAAGCAGTTCGGCGATGGCATCGATACTTTCCGCGGTCGCCACGGTACAGCGACTCGGCACGATAGCCCCCTGCACAAGAAGCTCGGCGAAGGCGTGACAACCGGGCTCGCCGCAAGCGCCGCAATTCGAGCCGGGCAACAGATCCTCGGTGGCCTCGATGCGCGGATCCTCCGGCACTCGCAGGAAACGGTAGGCGACCGCTAGAATCACGGCAAAGAACAGGCCAAGACCGGTCATGATGGCCGGCGCGATGATGAAGTTATTCATCCCTGACTACTGATTGAACGGCGCTGCACGCTCGACCAGCGCGTCAAGTTCAAGCTCGTCCGAATTCCAGGGCCGGCCCGGATGGATACACTTGGCCGGGCAAAGCTCGGCCGCCTCGACCAACTGCGCGAAGGTGGCGGTGGCGAGATCGCCGAGCAGGACCTGCTTCTCCTCGTTGTAAATAAAGAGTCTCGGATTGATACGCAGGCAGTCATTGCAGCTGGTGCACAGGGGCGTGTCGATCCAGGGCTCGTCGAAGACAAGCAGGTCATCGGCTTCGGCACCGTCGCCAGCAACAGCTTTGGCATCAGCCTCGGCATCGGACGTCGCGTCGGAGTCTGCATCCTCGGTATCCGATGCAAGTGCCACGGTCGATGCAGCGGGTTGGGCCGCGGCGAGCCCGAGTGGCGATGCATTGCCCGCCACACCGCCAGCGATGTCCATTCCGAGCAATATATCGGTGAGTCGCTGCATGGCCTCGCCAGCAGCCTGGTTGCGTACCTGCTCAAGCTCAGTGGCATGCGCGCTCAGCAGCCGTTCGCGTTCCGCCTGCGCAAGCTGGCGCTCTTCATCGCGGGTGCGCTCGACGGCCTGATCGACATGGCGATTGCGCACCCCGGCCGTCGCCTGCAGCGTGCGCCAGAAGTTGAGTCGATCCAGACAGGCGCCCGACAAGCGTCGCGACACCACCAATCGTTGCAGGATGCCGTTGCCGTCCACGGCCCACAAGAACGGCACTTTCCGATAGGCGTCGTCCTGCGGCATCGACAGGTAGGCGTGCATCGGGATCAGCGCCGCGGAGTCGCAGCCCGGCGGGATCAGGCGGAAATGCCCGCGTAGCGCCTGTACCAGCAGACAATAGTCGGCGAAGGTAAAGGCCAGCTCCTCGCTGACCTGGTTGCCGTTGTCGTCCAGATACCGGAACGGATGCAGCGGCCAGTCCAGCTCAGGCTGCGGGTTGCCGCTGAAGTCCAGGATCGGTGGCTCGCAGTCCTCTGGGCTCGGATCGACACGAAAAAACGGGTGAGCGCGACCCTCGATCGCCGCACCAGCCACCAGCCAGGCGTTCAGCGGCACAAGGTCATGCTCGGCCCGAAGCCCGGTATTGATCAGATGCAAGCTGGTGCAGGTCGCATCCAAGGCGCCAAGAAAACTCTGCATCAGGTGCTCATGCCTGGCCGCGGAGGTCTGGGAAACGGCCGCCTGGCGATGGCTCAGGCCGAGGTAACCCAGTTCGGTGCGATAACGCTGGAATGGGTCAGGGTGAGCGTCGGACTCGGAGCCAGTGCCGATGTCTGTCGCGCGATCCGTTCCGGAGCCGGCGCCTGGATCGTAGGCTGGCATGACGCGCACCAGTACCTGCACTGGACAGCCGGAACTCAGTAGCTGGGAAAACGAACGCAGGTCGTCACTAGCGACACGGTCAGCGTCCTCCAGCGCGATCACGGCGGGCACCAGCGACAGCTCCTCCGCGGAAAAACCATCCCAGCCGAAATTCGCAAACCAAGGATCGTGCAGCGACGGATCGTAGATGCCGTCAATCTCCAGTCGAGCGATGCGCAACGCGCCGAATAACGCCGCCAGCTTGGCGGCCTCTTGCTCGAACAACCTGCTGGCGCAAGCGCAGGGATCAGGATCGACGATATCCACGACATCCTTGCTATCTGTCAACCAATCGCCTGCAACCGAGCCCAAATGCACGAAGCGCGCCAGCACTGGCCCCGCGTGCCACGCCTTAAGCACGGCCAGCGCGCCTTCGATACGCTGGCGCTGGCGCGGGCTCATGGCGCGGGTACCGCGGGAGTGATCCATGACTGTAGACAGGGCATCTGGATCGAACAGTCCACCACCGAGGCCGACACTATCGCGTGCCTGGCGGGGCTCGATCGATTCGTCCGACTTTCCCCACTCGACACTGAGCAGGGATTCAAGCCCGTGGATTGATGCATCGATCTGCGCCCGGAGTCGCTCTCGCCGGGGAACCACGCGGCTGCGTATCGCATGCAGCAACAGGTGCAGCGCCGGGAAGCGACCGTAACCCATGAGTTCGCCATGCTCGGCCTGCAACTGGAGCTGATCCTGCAGCTGGTCCAGGTCCGCGGCCAAACGCGCCTGATCCGCGTCACGGAGCTTCAAGTGCCGCTGCAACGCGAGGCCGGCGGCGCCAAGAATCGGCGCCGCCAGCACCGGGCCTTCGATACCCTTGAGCTGCTGGCGTATCTGGTACTCGATCCAGGACAGATGGTCCTTGAGGATGCGGGCGGCGTCGTCTCCGGGTGCAAACGCCCGAACGCTCTGCTCCAGCCAGTCGGCCAGACGCAAAACCAGACCATCGGCCCGCTGGTGTCCATCGCCATCGGCGGGCGGAAACAGGAACAGCGGGTAGTCGTAACGCAGTCTGGATGTGTCCCGGAACGGGTCGAGTAGCACTGGCAGAAAGTCGTTGCCAACCTGTTCAAGCCGATCGCTGGCGCCCGGGTCACCGAGATGGAAGTGGCGCAGCGTGAACAGCAACTCCCGAGTGGCCTTTGCGTCCTTGACCGCTGTTGGCCGAGCGGGCAGGCGTTCCTGCTCCGGACCGGGAATCTGACTGCTACGATGTGCGTCGCTGGCATGGACGACGGCTGGTTTGGTGGTCATGGGATCGGGCTCCAGGTCAGATCGTCATCCGATCCAGCACCGCGTCGAGGCGTGCGAGTTTTTGCTCCGGGGTCATATTCATGCCCTGGCTGGAGAGGTCTTCATAACAGGGCGCTGCCGGATTGTGATAGAGCAGCCCCAGCGGGATCCGCGTCTCGTCCAAGGCCAGTTGGAAGGCGGCACCGAGATCGGATGGATCGTGCGCGCGACGTTCCGGGAATTGGCGCAATGCCGCCGGGTCGAGGGCAATACCATCCGCGTGCTCCAACAGCAGGAAGCGGGACGGGTCATTCTGCATCGCCTTCGAGTGCGCGTCCGCATAGACAGGACAGCGCTGGATGATGCGGACAAAGCCGGTGCCATGATGACGATAGGCGGCCTTGAGTGTCTGATAGAGCATCGGCGGGTTCCAGTCCACCACCTGAGCCACAAACGAGACGTTGGTAATGCCCAAGGTCACCGTCAGCGGATTATGCGCGTCGATGATTGCGCCGAACGGATGCGTATTGGTCTTAAAGCCGAGAGGGCTGGTCGGCGAGGTCTGCGCCTTGGTTAGACCGTAGACGGCATTGTCGAACACCATCAAGGTCATATCCATGTTGTAGCGCATGGCATGGATCCAGTGCGCGGTACCGATGGAAAAGCAGTCGCCGTCGCCGGTGGCGACCCAGACATCGAGGTCCGGACGTCGCGACTTGATGCCGCAGGCCACCGGCAATGCCCGTCCGTGCAGTCCGTGAAAACCGTAGGTGCCGAGATAGTGCGGCATGCGGCTGGAGCAGCCGATGCCCGATACACAGACGGATTTCTCCGGACGCTGTTGTTCGTCCCGCAGCACCCGCTGTGCGG
>JBATTL010000748.1:0-1770 GCA_049670525.1 Thiohalocapsa sp.
TCGCTGAGCTGGTCCGCGCCCATGCGCCGGGCCAGATGCCCGCGGACGCGGGGCGCGGGGCAGCCGGCCAACCGGACGACGGGATGGTGACGCTGATTGCACGGCTGATCGAGAACAACCTGTCGCAGATTGATTATGTGCGTCGATTCCATGCTGGCGGCTATGCCGACATCGGTCACGCGGAGCGCTTTATCGGTGCTGGGATCGGATTCGAGGAGATTCAGCTTCGAAACCTGACCTATTTCGCCTATCTCGGCACCGTGGAGGAAGGGGCGGCGGACCTGGATGTGGGAATCAAGATCTTCACCGGTTTGAACGTAAGCCGCAGTCTGCCTGTGCCCATTGTCGTTCGCTACGACTATCACGGTAGCGTGCCCGGCGCGAAAGAGCGCGCCGTCGCGCACTGCGAACGGACCGCCCAGGCGTTGAAGGCCCGGTATCCGAGTCTCTGTGGAGACGGCATGCTGCATTGCCTGCGCGCGGTGCGTGATTGCGATGTCGGCACCCCAATCGAGGTCGTGGGCTCTTCGCTAGACCCGGTATCCGGGAGTGCGCACTGATGAAGATTTGCCGAGTCGTGAAGCCCTTGGTCTCCACCTACCGGATTTCCGGTTTCGAGCACAAGCATTTGCAGGTCGTACAAGACGGCAGCGCGCAGCTGGTGGCGGTGGACGCGGTCGGTGCAAAGCCCGATGACTGGGTCATCTGCGTCGGTAGTTCCGCCGCGCGCGAGGCGGCGGGCAGCAAGGAGTATCCAAGCGATCTCACCATCGTCGGCATCATTGACGACTGGGATCCAGAAACGGTCTGAGCGCCGATGACGAAGGACGATACATAGGCGATGGAGATCAATCAGGTCGTCGGTACGCTGTTTTGCACGAACCGCGTCGCGGGTTTGGAGCACTGCGCGTTGCGCATCCTGAAAGACCGCAAGGGCACCTTGCTCGTGGCCACCGACCCGGTCGGGACGCGTCCCGGCAATTGGGTATTCACCGTCAGCGGGTCCGCCGGACGCTATGCGATGGGCGACGCGGGGATACTGACCGATCTAGCCATCGGCGGAATCATCGACGACTGGGCGCCAGAGGAGGTCGCAAGGCCGCAGACTGACGCTTCGCAGACCGGGCTCGGCGAAGCCTCGGCCCAGGCTGCTTAGGCCATGCGCCCTGTCGGCAGAGTTTGATCGGTTAACGCAGGCCCGCGATGCACGCGGATCTCGACACAATCAGGAGACACTGAAAATGGCAGGCGAAAGAATCGGCATTGCACTAGGCATGATCGAGACGCGCGGCCTGGTGCCGGCAATCGAGGCCGCGGACGCGATGGCAAAGGCCGCCGAGGTGCGTCTGATCGGGCGCGAGTTCGTGGGTGGCGGCTATGTAACGGTACTGGTCCGCGGTGAAACCGGAGCGGTCAACGCGGCCGTTAGGGCTGGAGCGGACGCCTGCGAGCGGGTCGGTGACGGCCTCGTGGCGGCCCATATCATCGCCCGCCCGCACAACGAGCTGGACCCCGTACTCACTCAGTCCGACACCGCATTTGCCCCCGGTGGACCGGGCCGCTGACTCAGGTCGGACAACTCCGGGGAAAAAAATACAGTCACTCGGGCCGGTTGCTCCAGTGACGACGGAATCAACAGTCAACGAACCTAGCAAGACGGAGAGATAAAGATGGCTAACGAGACCATGGGTATTGCACTGGGCATGATCGAGACGCGCGGTCTGGTACCCGCGATCGAAGCGGCCGACGCCATGACAAAGGCCGCCGAGG
>JBATTL010000749.1:0-4912 GCA_049670525.1 Thiohalocapsa sp.
CTATGCTCCTGCCGGTGCTCCTTGAAGCCGAACCTCAATCCTGCGTCATCTGGGACGCGATTTTCCGGCGGTCGCCTGATACGTTTTGTGTGAGAAAGACGTTGCTGAATCATTCAGGATTGGGCAACATGTGCCCGTGCAGTGTTATCTTGTAGTATTTCGGTAGTTCGTCCTCTCCGCAGTGCGTGGCAGATCCTTCCGTAATATCTCGACAGTCGTCTGCATATCCACACGTTCAGCTTTAATTTTGAGGTATCGGTAATGGCTACAGGCACAGTTAAGTGGTTCAGTGACGAAAAGGGCTTTGGCTTCATCGCCCCTTCCGACGGCAGCAAGGACGTCTTCGTCCATCACAGCGCCATCCAGGGTGGCGGCTTCAAGTCGCTCGCCGAAGGACAAACCGTCTCGTACGATGTCGAGCAGGGTCAGAAAGGCCCCAGTGCCGCCAACGTCGTACCCCAGTGAGTCTGGGTGCCCACTAAACCCGGGCCCAGGTGCGCACCACCTGGTCGAGAAGCCCCGCCCCAAGGCGGGGCTTTTTCGTTGTCCATTCGTCGAACAGTCGCGACCAACTTCTCCCCAAGTCTATTACGGAACCTTAGCTTTGATCTCCACGGCCAATATCACCATGCAATTCGGCGGCAAGCCGTTGTTCGAGAATGTCTCCGTCAAATTCGGTGGCGGCAATCGCTACGGCTTGATCGGTGCCAACGGCTGTGGGAAATCCACTCTGATGAAGATCCTGGGCGGCGATCTGGAGCCCAGCGCGGGCAACGTATCGGTGGAGCCGGGCAAGCGTCTCGGCAAGCTTCGCCAAGATCAGTTCGCCTTCGAGAAACACACAGCGCTGGACACGGTCATCATGGGCCACGACGAGCTGTGGCGCATCAAGCAGGAGCGCGACCGAATCTACGCGCTACCTGAAATGAGCGAAACAGACGGCATGCGGGTAGCGGACCTGGAAGTACAGTTCGCCGAGTTGGACGGATACACCGCCGAGGCCCGCGCTGGCGAACTGCTGCTCGGACTCGATATCCCACTGGAACAGCACGAAGGTCCAATGAGTGCCGTCGCGCCGGGCTGGAAGCTGCGTGTGCTGCTCGCCCAAGCGCTGTTCGCAGACCCGGACGTCATGCTGCTGGACGAGCCGACCAACAACCTGGACATCAACAGCATCCGTTGGCTGGAAGAAGTGCTGAACACGCGCAACAGCACCATGATCATCATCTCCCACGACCGGCACTTCCTAAACAGCGTCTGCACCCATATGGCGGACCTGGACTACGGTGAGCTGCGTGTTTACCCCGGGAGCTACGACGAGTACATGGCCGCCGCCAGTCAGGCGCGGATGCGCCAGTATGCGGACAATGCCAAGAAGAAGGCTCAGATAGCCGAACTCCAAACCTTTGTCAGCCGCTTCTCCGCGAACGCATCGAAGGCAAAGCAGGCGACCTCCCGCCAGCGCCAGTTGGAGAAGATCAAACTCGAGGACATCAAGCCCTCCAGCCGGGTCAACCCCTACATCCGCTTCAATCAGGACAAGAAGCTCTTTCGCCTTGCACTGGAGGTGAAGTCCCTGGCCAAGGGCTACGGCGACGGGCCGCTCTTCACCAGTCTCGATCTCACGGTCGAGGTCGGCGAACGGGTCGCGATCATCGGCCCCAATGGCATCGGCAAGACCACACTGCTGCGCATCCTGGCCGGCGACCTACCGCCCGACATCGGCACGGTCAAATGGTCCGAAAACAGCAAGCTCGGCTATTTCGCCCAGGACCACGCGGCCGATTTCGTCGGGGACACGATCCTCTATGACTGGATGGATCAGTGGAAACAGCCGGGCGACGACGAACAGGTCATCCGCGGCACCCTGGGACGGCTGTTGTTCTCCCAGGACGAGATCAAGAAAGCGGTCAATGTGATCTCCGGTGGCGAGCGGGGCCGTATGCTTTTCGGCAAGCTTATGCTACGAAAACCCAATATACTGCTGATGGACGAACCCACCAACCACCTGGATATGGAATCCATCGAATCGCTCAACAACGCGCTGGAGGACTACCCGGGCACTCTGATCTTTGTCAGCCACGACCGGGAGTTCGTCTCTTCCCTGGCCACCCGCATCATCGAGCTGACGCCTCGGGGCGTGGTCAACTTCCGCGGCCACTACGAAGACTATCTCCAGAGCGAGGACGCGGCCGCATAGCACACCCAATACCAACCTTACTCAATAGGGAGCAAAGTTGCGGATCAAAAAATGGCCGCTCGTTCAAGACGAGCGGCCTTCTTCGTTCAGGCCCGCATCCCTGAGGGGATGCGGGCGAGCTTTGGTGGAGGTTTACTGGGCAACCGGAGCTTCGGGGGCGACCGGAGCCGGGGCAGCCATCGGCGCACCGTAAGGTGCGGCGTAAGGGGCAGCACCGTAAGGAGCGTAGCCGTAAGGGGCTCCGTAGCCGTAACCCTGGTAGGACATCCGGTCATAGCCGCGGCCGTAACCACGACCCCAGCCGCGTCCGTTGGCAGAAGAACTCATGTTCATGTCGAAGTTTCCATCGCCGAACATGTCGCCGAAGGTGTCACCCATGCCGAACATGTCGCCCATGCCATTGCCGTTGTTGCCGTATCCACCCGGGCCGCCCCACCACGCCGAAGCAGAGGCGGAGGCGGCGAGCATGGCGACGACGGCGGCAGTCTTGATGATCTTGGTCATTGGTCAAATTCCTGTAAGTCTTGTTTGGTGCTGCTTGTTGAGATTCGAACGTTTGCGCTGGCTGCCTGATGAGGTTGTGTGCCTGCGATGAAAATCAGTATATTACACTTTTCTAATATTACAACTATTATTTCTGATCCCTTGCCGAGGCTTGCGTCATGAAGTGTCTTCTATGCAATTGCTATCGCCGCTCGGCCCGCTCAGGCACGGAGCTACGAGAGATTGCCGAAAGTCCTGCTGTTCAAAGCGGCCTGTACCCGCTCAAGTCCCGGCAGTAGCCCGACGTCGTTGTCCCTCCCTCATAGGCCTGGATCAGGCAGTCGGCAAACCTTCGATCTTGCCGGATTGCGACTCCGATGGACCAGGGTCGCCGCACTCCGCCCAAGTCCGCCGCAAAGCTATGGATGCCGAGAAGCAAGCTCGATCGCCCCGACCGGGCGTCGAGTAGCGCACCGACGGCGTGGTGGTTCGGGTTGAACACCTCGTCAACATGCCGGCCGCGCTGCGAGGCTGTGAGCCCCCGATTACCCGGCACCTCGATCCCGGCGCTCGTTTCGGCGATGGATCGAAGATGTGCCAGCGCCCGGCCAAGAATGCCTCATAGCTCGCGGCGAAATCCATCGGAGCCGCGGTCGGTGGAACACCGATGTCGCCCAAATAGCCGCTGCTCCAAATAGCCGCTGCTGTAGCGTGCAGGAATGTTCATGCGCTTCACTCGTCGAATGCGAATACCCGCTTACAGTCGTCTTGCATGCTGATGACGACCCAGCCCTTTTCTTCCACCTATTCCATCGGGGCCTCGGGAAAGGCGCCGAATTTTGTGTCATTCAGCCCTGCGGCCGGGCCATAGGCGTACTCGCGCTGGGCATCGTCGTGGAACACCAGCATCATCAGCCGCGAGCCGTCACCGGCACCGGTCCATACGAGCATTTCGCGGTCGCCGGCGGAGTTGCCGAAGGCCGCGATCGGGCGCCGGCCGATGAACCAGTTGATCCCGATGGGCTTGCCGGTCTTGTCGTCGATGAAATCGATCTCCGCCTCGCGTACCAGCACCGGCTTTCAGTCCTGGACCCTGTATTGGGTCTTGATGGTGGAGCCCACGACCTGCTCGGGCGGGATGCGATAGACCTGCTCGGTCATGGGCCGCATGAATTCAACGCCGCAGCCAGAGACGATGAAGGTCTTGAAGCCGTTGGCACGCAGATAGGCCAGCAGCTCCTGCATAGGCTGGTAGGTCAGATCGGTATAGGGACGCTTGAAGCGCGGATGTCGGGCGCTGTCGAGCCAGCCGGTCACGATCGCCTCAAACTCGGTCGTTGTCATACCGGCATGGGAGGTCAGGATCAGATCGACCAGCCCCTTCTCGCCGGCGCCCGTGAGCGCCTGGGGGTCATTCTCGAGTACGGCCTTGAAGGGCTGCGTGGGTTGCCACTCCGGGTGCTGTGGCGCGAGCGCCTTGCTCCGGTCCAATGCGAAGACGAGTTGGGTGTACATCGGGTGCTCGACCCAAAGCGTGCCGTCGTTGTCGAAGGTGGCGATGCGCTCGGACTCGGGGACGTATCCCGGATTCGACGAGTCGGTGACGGCGTGTACGAAGTCGACGATGGCCTGTTTGCTAGGGCCGTCGTTCCACGAAGGCAGGGGATCGCCCCCGGAGATGCTCTGAGACGCATCGCTCTCCGGCGGGTCGGCGGCTCCGGCGGCGACTACGATCAGCTCCTGGCCGATCAGGATCCGACCCCCGCTCAAGGCGTTCAGCGTCTTCAGCTCGCCGACGGTAATACCGAAGCGTCGGCCGATCGTCGCCAGATCATCGCCGGCAGCGACTTCGTAGCTGTCGGTGGCGGCGTCGTAATGGCCCTTCGCGTGCGGGCGCGGCCCGCCGTCAACGGCGGCAAGCGCGCCGGTGCTAATCAGCGCGATCGCCGCAAGCGCTGATACCCGCAACACGCGGCCCAGACGAGCGGCTAGCTTGAATTTGTTCTTCATCTTCGGTTTTACTCCGGGTTCAGGTCACAGCGTTCAGGCGACAGGGCTAGTAAAAGACGACCGCAAAACCTATCCGTTGAATCACCTAGGCTACCTACGTCGCCTGGATAGGAATCAACTGCCGGCGTCCGCATCCTGCCGTCGTGCTGCTGACCCGCCAATCCGTTCCAGCCGATCCTCGAGCCGGCGGCGATCCGGCCGCCGAGGTAGGTCTCGAAC
>JBATTL010000750.1:0-2155 GCA_049670525.1 Thiohalocapsa sp.
GTCGCGACCTCCCATGGTCTCGAGCGCGTTGGCATAGGTCTTGGCGAAGACCTGGAGATTGTCCGCCGCCAACAGGAAGCGCTCGCTTTCTCTCACGCCGCGCTCAGCCACATACTTCTCGAGCTGCTCCAAGCCTTGCGACCGCAGCCCTTCGAGCACGTGGTAGTAGCTGAGGACCGCCGCAATCACGGTGACGAGCGCGAAACTCAGCACGATCCTAGCCAGCATCGCGCGCGCAAGGGTCGTAGGACGAGACCGCTGGCTCACCGGCCGAGACCGCAACAGCCCAGGCTCCGCTGGGGCACCACTGTCAGGTCGGCCCCCGTGGGTAGATCTCTGCCATTGGCGGCAGCTCCTCGATGCCGAGGCGCGCGGCGAGACGCGCATTGAACATTAACCGCCCACGCTGGTTGGCCGTGATCGGGATCTGCGTCGGCGGTGTCCCATCGAGGATCTCGAGGGCGGCTCGGGCCGACCATTCACCCATTTCGCGGAAGTCCTTGAGCACGCCCACCAGGGCATAGGGCATTTCCCAGTCGTGCTCGGTGCCAGCGGGGATCTTCGTCCGCTCCTCCACGAACCGCCGCGCCTCCTCGTCCTCCCAATCCGGGATGCCGGCATGGCTGGTCATGAGGACCATGTCCACCTCGTCCTGCAGACGCGCGAAGGCTTCCTTCCATTCGGCAAAGGTCTCGACGAAGTAGGTCTTCTCGAACTGGATTCCGAAGCGGCTGATGTAGTAGTGATGGTTCTTGCGCTCCGAGAGGCGGTCGCCGGCGATGAATCCGATGCGCTCGCCCTTCGCGTAGCGCTTGAGGTGCGCCAAGATCTCGGGCACGAGGGCAACCTCGACCATCCCCGTGACGTTGCTGTACGGGAAGCCGTAGACGGAGGCGTCCCAATTCACGCCGCAGAACACGAAGGGCAGCTCGGCGTCGCGGTAGTATTCCGCGATCACATACTTGGACGCATTGTCGTCGCTGGTGATCACGACGGCCGGCTGGAGCGCAGCGATTTCCTGCTTGACGCGCCATGCCGCGGCCTGTTTGAAGGCTTCGGAGGGATTGCGCTTGGTGTCCATGTAAATGACGGACCAGGACATCCCGATCGGATCGAGAATCGAGGCAACCCCTTCGGTGATCGGGTCGCTACCTTGGTAGCCTTGGTGGTACGAGTTCACGTAGAGAATATGCCGATCTTGGTCGTCAGCGGCCAAGGTCGGAAGCAGATCCACGGTGGCAAGAAGAAGGACGAGCAAGGCCTGTTGATGCGTGCGCATGGGAAGACCTCTTGGGGCGTGACCTGCGATTGTTCTTTATACCGCAACGCCTCGGGAGTTATTGGAGTGTCGCGGCAAGCCCCATGGCGTGACCATCTAATTGGCTGCTAAAACAGAAACGGAAGCCCCGAGCCCGGCGTCTTTACCGCTGTGCTCAAGGATTGCTCCAAATCGGACCAGAGATCCTCCGCATCTTCCAATCCGATCGACAGTCGCACGAGACCCTCGGTGATGAGGTGCCGAGCCCGCTCCTCAGGCGCGTAGGTGCTGTGCGTCATGCTGGCCGGGTGCTGGGCGAGGCTTTCGGCGTCCCCCAGGCTGACCGCGCGGGTGAAGAGCTTCAGGGCGTCGATGAAGCGCGCCCCCTGGCTCAGACCGCCCGCGGGCTCGAACGCGATCATTCCGCCGGGCCGTCGCATTTGCCACCCCGACAGCTCATGCTGCGGATGTGACCTCAGGCCAGGGTAGAACACCTGGGCCACAGCCGGATGCTAGGCCAAGCGCTCCGCGATCAGCTGAGCGCTTTGGCAATGACGCTCCATCCGCAACGGCAAGGTCTTGAGTCCGCGCAGGACCAGGGAAGCATCCATGGGCGAGATGCAGGCGCCGGTGAGCTCTTTGAGGCCCTTCATTCGCACCTGCTGCACGAGGTCGGCAGGCCCGAGCAGGGCACCCGCGATGACGTCTCCATGGCCGTTGATGTACTTGGTCAAGGAGTGAATGATCAGGTCGGCACCTAGGGCAAGGGGCCGCTGCAGGTAGGGAGAGCAATAGGTGCTGTCCACCGCCACGCGCGCGGGGCTGTGCGCATGCACAAACCCCGCAACCGCCTCGATGTCGACCAGACGCATGTTCGGGTTTGCCGGGGTCTCGAAC
>JBATTL010000751.1:0-5554 GCA_049670525.1 Thiohalocapsa sp.
GATTGGATCAATGACACGTCCGCGGGCCGCGACTCACCGGCGATGCTGGCGCTGGCGGCGGAGCGGGGCGCCCCGTTAGTGCTGATGCATCGCCAGGGCACACCCGCCGATATGCAGGCCGACCCGCGCTACGGCGATGTGATGGCAGAGGTTAGCGCCTTTCTGCTGGAGCGAGTCGAAGCGGCGCTGGCGGCGGGTATCGCCCCCGAGAGCATCCTGCTCGATCCTGGTATCGGGTTCGGCAAACGCCGAGAACACAATCTTGTGTTAATGGCCAGGTTGCACGAACTGGCGGGTCTGGGCTATCCGGTGCTCCTCGGCGCCAGCCGCAAGCGCTTCATGGGCGGGATCTGCAACGAGACCTGGCCGACCCGATTGGTCCACGCGACCACTGCGACCACGGCCCTTGGCGTTGCAGCCGGGGTACGTGTGTTTCGCGTCCATGATGTGACCGCAAACCGGCAGGCGGCGGACGTCGCCTGGGCGATCGCCCAGCGAGCGGATGGAGACCCAGGCCCCTTATAGCCCCGTATAGCCCGGCCCTCGCAGTGGCCCGCTGTCGGATTCAGGGCATTCCTGAACCGGTGGCGACTGGCTCGTCCGCTTCTCGCAGCAAGCCTTCGATGGCATCGACCAGTGCATCGGTGGGAAGCCCATGCGGCAGCATTTACACCCGGCGGCGCCCGAGTTGTCGATCGCCGGCGACTACAAGGGCGGCTACGTGAGCGCGGACTACCGGACCCGCAGCAAATCCGTCACGCGCCGCCTCGGTGAGCCCGCGGACTTGGTCGGCTTGGCCCAGTCGCCGCAGCTCGGTCTGCCGCCGGTGCCGGTCCCATCGGACAACCCGTTGACGCCTGAGCGGGTCGCGCTCGGGCGAAAGCTCTTCTTTGACCGAAGGCTCTCGTTGAACGATACCTGTTCCTGCGCCATGTGCCACATCCCGGCGCAAGGTTTCACGAGTAACGAGATGGCCACAGCGGTCGGGTTTGAGGGGCGCAGCGTGCGTCGCAACAGCCCCAGCCTCTATAACGTGGCCTATCTGCGCCGGCTGTTCCACGACGGCCGAGAAGATACCCTGGAGCAGCAGATTTGGGGCCCGCTGCTGGCAAGCAACGAGATGGCCAATCCTTCGGTTGGATCGGTATTGAAGAAGTTGCGCCAGATGTCCGACTATGCAGGGCGATTCGAGGCGGTGTTCGATGGCCGCGGCCCGGAGATGGAGACGCTCGGTCAGGCGCTGGCGGCCTACCAACGCACACTGGTGTCGGCCGACTCGCCTTTCCATCGTTGGCACTTCGGCGGTGACGAGGACGCTCTGGATGCATCCGCCAAGCGCGGGTTCGAGCTGTTTACGGGCAAGGCGGGCTGCGTCAGTTGTCACAGCATCGATTCGGACCAGGCGTTGTTCACCGATCACAAGCTGTACAACACGGGTATCGGTCATCAGAGTTCGATGGGAATCCGTCCCCCGAAGAAACGCGTGACACTGGCCCCCGGCGTGTTCGTCGATGTCGACCGGGACATCATTGATAAGGTAGGCGCCCCGCCGCCCGCGGATCTCGGGCTGTACGAAATCACCCAGGACCCGAACGACCGCTGGAAGTACCGGACCCCAAGTTCGCGCAACGTCGCGCTGAGCGCACCGTACATGCATGACGGCTCGATCGGGAGCTTGGAGGAGGTCGTGCGCTTTTACGATCGGGGCGGCGTGCCCAATCCGCTCCTTGACCCAAGGGTGAAGGCGCTCGGCCTGAACCAGACGGAGGCCGACGATCTGGTCGCATTTCTGCGAGCGCTGACCGGCAGCAATGTCGACCTACTGGTGAGCGATGCCTTTGCCGCCCCGGTCGGCGATATCACCGATGCCGATCCCAACTGGGCGCATGACAATCGCCTCGATTACTGACTGCGGACCGCCGACGACGGGTTGATGGGATGAGGGCATTGAACCGCCGGGCCGATGCTCGGTCGAAATGTCTTCAACGGTCTGGTTGGGATGACCGTTGTCCCGGCCAACAACAACGAGGAGCCGATTGCCGTGGCGACAGCAGAGAAGGTCTACTCGGAAGCCGAGCTCACCCAACGACTCGAAACTGAATTACCGAGGTGGTATCTGGAGCAGGGCTGGATCCGCCGAAAATACAAGACGAACGGCTGGAAGGGAACACTGATGGTCGTCAACACCGTGGGTCACCTGGCCGAGGCGGCCTGGCACCACCCGGATCTGGCGGTGTCCTACGCGTTTGTTATCGTCAAGTTGACGACCCATTCCGCAAAAGGCGTGACCGACAAGGATTTCGCACTGGCGAAAAAGATCGAGGAGGTCGTTCAATGGCGTCCCGACGCCAATGGCCCCCTGGAAGGTACGCCCGACGATCAACGTTTCAAATACCTGAAATACGATTGACGTTGGGTTCGGCGGCAATTGTCGCTTAACGGACAGTACGGACATCACGGATCGCGTCGGCGGAGAAGCGTGGACCCCGATAGCGGACAGGAGCCGACCAAAATCGACTCGCACTCCAACGCAGTCTTCAGCCGAACACTTCGTTCCGACTCTTGCGACCGTGCCCATCGGCTTGAATTTCCGATGCCTATCCCTATCCCTGTCCCTTTAGTCCTTTGTCCCCTTTGCAACACGTGATGGAAAGCTTCGCAAATCGGATCCGTACCTACTACGAGGACCCTCTCGACCCGTTGGCCAAACAGTTCATGTTCCGACGCCCGCCCACTGTGGGCGAGTTGCGTCGGCCGGCGCAAGTCTTGCTTTTGGGCAATCACTCATCGGGGAAGTCCACTTTTGTAAACCATGTTCTGGGCGACGATGTTCAGACCACTGGGGTTGCTCCCACGGATGACGGGTTCACGATCATCACTCATGGCGCGACCGCCACCGAGCGAGATGGACCTGCCGTCGTTAGCAATCCGGACTTGCCCTACGAGGGGCTCCGCCACTTTGGCGACCAGTTGGTCTCGCATGTGCGGCTGAAGCTGCGCCCCGCTGAACTCTTGCAAACGGTGACGCTGATCGACAGCCCAGGCATGATCGATGAGGCCAAAACCGAGAGCGGGCGTGGTTTCGACTTCCCCGGTGTGGTGGGTTGGTTCGCCGAGCGAGCCGACCTTGTGATGGTCTTCTTTGATCCGGATAAGCCTGGGACGACGGGCGAAACACTTCAAGTCTTCCGCGAGTCCTTGGCGGGCATCGACCATAAGATGTTGATCATCTTGAACAAGGTGGATCAGTTCCAGAGCTTGCACGACTTCGCGCGGGCCTACGGGGCCCTCTGCTGGAACCTGGGAAAAGTTATCCCGCGCAAAGACTTGCCGATGATCTATAACACCTTTGTACCGCTGGCCGACCAGCCGAAGTCGCGCCTGCCGATGGAGGACTTTGAGAAGGCGCGCAACGACCTGATCGGTGAGTTACGCCGTGCGCCGACCCGGCGGATGGACAACCAGATCACACAGATCCAGGCCTATGCTGAGCGGCTCCGGCTGCACGCGATGGTGATCGGCGAGGCTGCCGACAAGGTCAAATCGATAGGCGTGCGCTGGCGAGCTCTCTCGTTACTGCTCTTCCTCGGGCTGGGCGCTGCCGCCTTTGGCACGGGCATGGTTTTGGCGTTGCCAGTGATTGCATTGGCCGCAGTTCTGGCTTTCGTTTTCATCGAGTACATTATTCTCCCGCGGACCAAGCGGCGTCTGATTTCTCGCTTCGACCAGATTTTTGAAGAGCTGCACGATCGAGAGTTGCTGTTGCGCGACCGGGCGGAGGACTTGCGCAGGATGTGGGAAGAGGTCAGCCCACGCGCCCGCGAGATTGCTGAAAAGCGCGGCCTCCAGTCGTTCGACAAGATGAGGTGGGACGACCGCGAGCTTCTTGAGAAACTGACGGGCGAGTTGATCCCGCAGCTTCGGAGCGAACTCTACAACGCCACGCGTGATAGCGAGGCGCCCGCACCCGATTTGGAGCAGGGTAGCTCGGCGATGTTCCCTGCATCAGAGCCGCGCCGTCCGCAACTGGTCGAAGGTATCGGGTCCGGGAAACCTAAGCGCAAGACTTTCTTCTGAGCTGAGCCGGCTGGGGCGGGTTGGCCTGGCCCAATCCGCGACTATCTGGATGCGCACGTTGAGCCTATACGCTTGCCAGGGTCTCTCCGCGGCGATCATCCTGGGCGATGCCCGTGTTGATGGTCGTGCCGGGTTCCAGCAGGGTCACTTCGCAGGTGTCGGTCAATGCAACAGGGCAGTGTTGCACCCCGTGCGGGCAGACGATGAACTCGCCTTTTTCGGTAACCTCTTCCCGGTCGCGAAACTTCACTAACAATCGGCCTCGATTGACGCGGAACAACTCGTCCTCATGCTCGTGGAAATGCCGGGTGAAAGCCCTTCGAACTTGGCCAGGTCGACCTGCATATCGTTGACCTGACCGACGATATGCGGGGACCATGTTTCCTAGCATATGTCGGACGCATGGTGCGGACTTTTCCTGCCGAATGGAGACAGATGGCCATTCAGCGCGGCAACGCCGTGCACGATCGCGGCGATCTGCGTCTCCAAGGACTCAACAGCCCCTGGGTATGCGCCCTCCAGCGCCGCCGTCCCGATGGAGAAGCCCGCCGCGCCAGCGTTGCGAAGGACGGAGATGCGCGCGGAATCTGCAACTGACCCGGCCATGATCACGGGTTTGTCGGTCTCCCGACAGACGGTCGAAATTAAAGCGGGGTCATCTGACGCTTCCGACCGATAGGCCAGGAGGTCTAGCTCGTGGGCGCCCTCGCGTTGCGACGACAGAACCTTTGAGCCCATCTGGGTAGGCTTAAGGCTTGTGTTCACAGCGAGCGAAATGATGAAGCTATCCGAAGCAGACGAGTCACGCATCATGGAGATGGCATGGGAGGATAGGATGCCGTTCGAAGCGATTGCATCACAGCTCGGGCTCGATGAGGCGGCGGTCATCCGCTTTATGAGACGTCGATTGAAGCGCGCCAGTTTCAAAGCGTGGCGAAGTCGGGTCTCTGGACGTTCCACAAAGCACGTTGCACGGCGCAGCCCGGGAGTCAGTCGCGCGTATTGCCCAACACAGTACAAACGTCCTTGATGGATGTTCGACTCGGTCGGTGTCATCCAGACCGACCGCATAGAATGCTATGAAGACCATAGCGCACTGTCGGCTAGCTGATGATCACCGCTGCCGCATCGAAAGCAGGCCCTTAGGCCCAGAGTGTGCAGCCATGAAGGCGATAGTGAAATAAAAGAGCGCAAGTCTGTCCTCAAAGGGGACGACAAGAACCAGCGCAATCGCATACCCCCGTTCCGGCCAAAGCCCAAGGTTATGCTGTTGAGACACACCTGCCGCACGGGACCCGAAATCGAAGGTCTGCTTCCACTTTCTCAGCCTGGACCCGTTGAGGATCGTCCGAGTCCGCTGACGACCCAAAGGAGACTGTGAAGCGAGGTTTACAGCGGGGGAAAGAATCTTGTCACTTGCCTCGGCACGAACACTGCCTGCAAGTCTCGGTGACGGCCTGATCCTAGGTACTGAGGT
>JBATTL010000752.1:0-1792 GCA_049670525.1 Thiohalocapsa sp.
AATCCGATCCTCCGTCAACGCCCGCATCCCGGAATCGCCGCACGCCGTGCGTTTCCTGCTGAATTGAATAGAATTCTCAGCCAGCCTCCAGCGACACATGCTTGGGTCGAGATCAGGAGTTCTGACCATGCGTGCCGCGATCGCCACTGCCCGCGCTGCCAGCGCCACGCCTCTGAGGCCTGGTGCGAACGCCAACGCGCGGCGCTGCTGCCGGTGACCTACCATCACCTGGTGTTCACCTTACCCGACACCCTCAACGGCTGGATCGAGGTTCAGCCCAAGGCGCTCTATGACCTCTTGTTCGAGACGGTGTGGGCGACGCTCTGCGCGTTCGGTGCCGACGCCAAGCGCCTGGATGGCCAACTGGGCATGACGGCCATGCTTCACACCTGGGGTCAGACGCTGGTGCGGCATGTCCATCTGCACTGCCTGGTGCCGGGCGGGGCACCGGCCGACGACGGCACCTGGCATCCTGCCAAGCGCACCTCTCTGTTCCCGGTGCGGGCACTGTCGCGGCATCTGCGCGGCGGTTTCGTCAGTCGCTTGCGTGCGGCTTTCCAGGCCGGGCGCTTGCAACGCATCACCGATCGCAATGCCGTCGATCGCGTGCTGCAGACGCTGATGGGCAAGGACTGGGTGGTCTACTCCAAGCCCTGCCTCGCGCGCGCCGAAACGGTCGTGGACTACCTCGGTCGCTACACCCATCGCACGGCGGTCTCCGATGGGCGACTGCTCAGCTTCGACGGCACCTCGGTCGAGCTCAGCTATAAGGACTACGCCGACGGCAACCGGCGCAAGGTGATGACGCTCTGCGGCGACGAGCTGCTGCGCCGGTTCCTGCTGCACGTCTTACCCAAAGGCTTCATGCGTGTCAGACATTTCGGCTTCCTCGCCAATCGCTGCCGAGCCAAGCGACTGGTGATGATCCGCAGCGCGTTGGCGGCAGCACCGCCCGCGCCCGCCCGGGTACAGACCGAGCCCGCCGCGTACGCCGGTCATCCCTGTCCGACCTGCGGCAAGGGCAAGCTGCGCGTCAGCGCGCACCTCGCGCCCGTGCGCCTTAATCCGGGGTAATCCGCAGCGCTAACGGCCGCTGGGGACCGTCGGCGTTGACGACTTCAACAGGCAATCGCCGGCCTGCGGTCGCACTCGCCTCGCGCTCGGAAAACCGCCTATACTTCGGCCGAAAGAGCCGACAACTCATGCTCATCACACCACGCATGCTCGCCTTTCGTCCCGCACACGTCCGGCGCAGCCGACGGTTTCCGCCGCACGCTTGTCGCAGACCTCAGCCTCGGGGATACAATCCCCTATGGTCGCCGAGGGCCGTAGCGAATTCAGGCACCGTGCAGGGAGCGGATTAGTCCAACAAACATTTATCCGTCGTGCGCGCCGAATTCGGTGCCTCGACCGGAGGATCTGTCTGGCGCACGCCGGATAAAATGCTTTTTCGTTACCACAATGCACGAACTCTGGCTGGCGCCGTGGTCGGAGGATCTTTCGCGTTCCTGACTGCTATTCGGGTAGAACACCAGAATCCTCGACGCCCCCATAAGGACCCTGGGCACAACACGCGGATCACTCATCACCCGACTCACCGCTCGAGTCTGATCTGGGCAGCGGACTGCAGCACACGGCCTGACCGATCGACGACCACGGGAACAGCCTGTGAAGCGACGGCCGTCTGTTCTCGATCGGGCGGCGCCGGCTGGCTGCCGCAGGCCAGTTCGCGCTGGCGTCGCTTCTCAGCGTCGTTGGCGATCATGACCGCCGCGATGGCAGCGTTGCAGGC
>JBATTL010000753.1:0-3315 GCA_049670525.1 Thiohalocapsa sp.
ATTCTAAGGAGTGGAAACCGGCGCATGGTCGCGCCATGCTCCTGGTGGCGCGACGCCGAAGGCGGCTGAAGAGATGCGTAAGCTGGTATGGAAATCGACAGAAATCGTCTCAAAACGTTGCCGCAACGACCCGGCCGCTGCCCGCCCGCGCCGAATATCGCCGAACCGTATCCTCTAACAACGGGATTCGAACCCGCTGTACGCGCGAGGTAGAACGCGACTTCGCAGTAACCTTGGCAATTCGTGCAACCGCCCTGTGGTCTTGCGGTGGGGCTCGAGTACGTGTGTAATCAGGGGCCATTTGCCGCCTCGGATACCGCTTTCATGTCCGCCTCGCCCCAGGTCGCATCCCTCGCCGATGTGCGTCTCGTCGATGCCTATTTGCCGTTGCCCGGCAGTTTTGACGAGATGCGCGCAGCGGACGGTTCACTGCGACCCCATTGGCAGTATCTACTCGACGCGCTGCGTCAGCTCGGGCCCCGGGGGATCGACAGCCGCTGGCGTGAGGCGCGGCGGCTGGTGCGCGACAACGGCGTCACCTACAACCTCTACGGCGACCCCCGCGGCATGTCCCGCCCCTGGGAACTGGACCCGCTGCCACTGCTGATCCGCGGCGAGGAATGGTCGGAACTGGAGCGCGGACTGATCCAACGCGCGGAACTGCTCAATGCGGTGCTGTTAGACCTCTATGGGCCCCGCACGCTGATCGAGAAGGGCCTGCTCCCGGCGGAATTGGTGGACGGTTTCGGCGGTTATCTGCTTCCCTGTCATGGCGTCGAGGTCGCCGATAACCGGCCGCTGGTGCACTACGGGGCCGACCTCACGCGGGACGCGGATGGACGCTGGCGCGTCATCGCGGATCGCACCCAGACGCCGTCGGGCGCCGGCTACGCGCTGGAAAACCGGATGGTGCTCTCGCACGTGCTGCCGAGTTTGTTCCGCGATTCCCATGTGCACCGGCTGGCCGGTTATTATCGCTCGGTGCGCCGAGCCATGGCCCGCTTGTCGTCGCGAGACGACGATCAGGCCCGGGTTGCGCTGATGACGCCGGGTCCGAGCAACGCCGCCTATTTCGAACACGCCTATCTGGCCAACTACCTCGGCTACACGCTGGTGCAGGGCGCGGACCTGTCGGTACGCGACGGCGCCCTTTGGCTGCGTACCCTGGGCCGTCTGGAGCGCATCGATGCGGTCGTGCGGCGCGTCGACGACTCCTGGTGCGACCCTCTCGAACTGCGCGAGGACTCACTGCTCGGGGTGCCGGGCCTGGTACAGGCGGTACGCGCCGGCAATCTCACGGTCGCCAACGCACTGGGCAGTGGCGTGCTCGAGCATCCGGGCCTGATGGCCTTTCTGCCGCAGCTTTGCCAGCACCTGCTTGGCGAAGACTTGCACCTGTCCCACCTGCCCACCTGGTGGTGCGGGCGGCCTGAGGACCGGGACTACGTGATCGCCAACCTTGACGGCCTTGTCATCAAGCCCGCTCGTGCGCGCACCGGGACTGCCTCAGGACCGCAGGTGGTGTTCGGCCGCGACCTCAGCGGCGAAGAACGCGACCTGCTGGTAGCCGAAATCCGCGCCGAGCCCTTCGGCTACGTCGCCCAGGAGGCGGTGACACCGTCAACCACTCCGGTCTATATGGACGGCCACATCGCGCCGCGTCCCTTCGTCTTGCGGAGCTTCCTGGTCACTCAAGAAGAGGGCTACGCGGTCATGCCCGGCGGTTTGAGCCGCGTCGCGCTGGAGCAGGACAGGCCCATGGTCTCCAACCGGCTCGGCGGGCTGGGCAAGGACACATGGGTACTGGCCAGCGAACCGGAGCGCCAGGAGACATTACTGGTTGCGGGCGAGCAACTCACCCCGGCGGTGGTGCACGAGAGCGAGGTCTCGTCGCGTGTTGCCGACAATCTGTTCTGGATCGGCCGCTACGCCGAGCGCGCGGAAGGCTTGGTGCGGCTGCTGCGTGTTGCCGTGATCAAGCTGACGGAGCGGGCCAGTTTCGCCGTGTCGGATGACGCCGATGGGTGCATGCATTCGCTGCTGGAGGCGCTGACCCATCAGAGCCAGACCTACCCCGGCTTCGTCGGCGAGGATTCGGCCGCCATGCTCGCGGCGCCGACGCCGGAGATGCTGTCGCTGATCTCCGATATCGAACGGATCGGCGGACTCCCTCAGACCTTGCAGGCCCTCGGCCAGGCGGCCTGGTCCGTGCGTGACCGGTTGTCCAACGACACCTGGCGCATCGTCAATGATATCGACCGTCATCTGAACTCCCTGACGCGCCACCGACCGCAGGCACTGGGCGGCGCACTGGACGTGCTCGATCCCCTGGTCACGTCGCTGGTGGCCTTTTCGGCGCTCACCCACGAGAACATGACGCACAACGAGGGCTGGCACTTCCTGGAGGCCGGTCGACGATTGGAGCGCGGCATCAACACGGCGACACTGCTGCGCTCGACCCTGGTGCCGGCCGGGCCCGAGAACGACGAAGCTTCGGTCGTCGAGGCCGTGCTCGGCGTCACCGACAGCCTGAACACCTACAGACGTCGCTATCAGGCCGGTACCCGAGTCGGCGCGCTGCTGGACCTGGTCTTCCAGGACGAGCTCAATCCGCGCTCGCTGGCCTATCAGATCGTTCAGATGGAGGCACTGATCGAAGCCATGCCGCGGGACGCGATGACACCGACCCGCAGCGGCGCGCAAAAAGGCGTATTGCGGCTGCTGACCGAGCTGCGTCTGGCGGAGATCGATCAACTTGCCCAGAGCGATGCCGACAGCGGGACACGGGTCGCACTATCCGACATGTTGACTTCCCTGGAAGCAGGCATGGCACAGCTTTCCGACGCACTGACCGCCCAGTACTTCCGCCATGAGGAGCAGCCGCACCACATGATCGAGCACCGCCTGTCGGCGGTGCTCCAGGGCGGGTGAAGGTGCCATGCGTTACCGCATCAGTCACGTTACGCACTACACCTACGGCGACCCGGTCTCGCTCTGCCACAGCATCACACACCTGAAACCGAGGGATACGCCCTTTCAACGCTGTTACAACAGCCAGGTGCGCGTCCTGCCCTGGCCTTCGGTTTCGCGGGAGCACCGGGACATCTTCGGCAATCAGGTCAATTATTTCTCGATTCAGCAGTCGCACTCGACGCTTGAGGTTAGCGCGGTGAGCGAGGTCGAAGTCGGCCAGCCTGTCGTGCCACCCTTATCGGACAGCCCGGCCTGGGAACGCATTCGCGACGGACTGCACGAGGACCGCGACCCGGCCAGAATCTCGGCACGCATCTTCGCGGTGACATCACCGGCGATCCC
>JBATTL010000754.1:0-5083 GCA_049670525.1 Thiohalocapsa sp.
GCAGAGCCCGACGAAACACCCAAAGATCGAAACGACCGAGCCAGCGAGGTCGGGCCGCGGCGGGGTAAAACGTACCAGGTAGGAGCAGCTCACCGTCTTCGTTCCGTAACCGTAATAGGGCCTCGAATTTGGCCCCCTGCCGGTTACCGTCATGTCGTAAAGGCGCGATCGGCTGATACTCTAACGTCAAACCTCCAGCATCGATGAGCTGCTTGATACGACGATCGTCAAGCCGAGCCCCGGCGCGCGCCGGCTCATCCAACGACTGCGCCGGATCTGGCTTGCTCGTGGGACGGCCAACCTCCCCGCCGCTGACCTCATCGGATGCACGCTGCCCGGATCGCGTGCGAGACCGATAGTCGCTGATCCTCACCGGCGTGACCGCCCCGGAGCCGGATAGGGCACCCGAATCGCGCACTCCAGCCAATTCCTTACGTGCCGCAGCATTGGCTATTTCGCGCGCCATCACCATTTCCAAGTGCTCGCGATCGCCATGCATGACGCGGTCTGCCGCACCGCGTCGGGAAGCCTCCGCGGGCGACAAAGCGCTGCTGAGTGGACACAGGATGATCAGCGACGCGGCGACGGCGGCGCCCGCCTTCGCCAGCGCACGGTCCACGCCGAGGTCGTAGAAAGTGGAACTCTCACAAAGAATCAGGTCCCACTTTCTCGGCTGCCCGAAGGCCCGGGAAACACTTGGTCGATCCATCGCAAGCGTAAAATCAAACCGAAGCTTAGGCAGCCGCGGGCCTTTTCCCATGCCAAGACCCGATGGCTCAACCCCAAGGCAAAGCACTTCGATAGTTGCAGTCATACCCGCTCCCGTCGATGGGTCGCCAACGCAATCTCCCAGGAACGATACGCGCCACACCAAACTGACTCAAGGGGAAGGCGCACGGGTTGGGAAAGCTGACCACGGAGATCCGACCACCGGGCGGCCTCGCCGACGACCCGACCTGGCGGCGTCACGAGCCAAGGTGGAGACAAACAGGTGGGAAGCCGTCTGCCAATGCTCTCTCGGCCGGCATGCACACTCACAGGTCCTGAACAACCAATTGGCAAAAAAGCCGCTGAACAGCGGCGTCGGGGATCGTGGTGGCTACGGTTAGATTCGAACTAACGACATCGGCATTATGAGAGCCGCGCACTAACCAACTGAGCTACGTAGCCAGGAAAGACCGCGGATTCTAGTCTTGCCCCCGAGGCACGTCAAGACAGCCCCGCGCCAGCATCCGATGATCAGACGTTGAATCGGAAGTGCACGACATCCCCGTCGCGGACGATGTAGTCCTTACCCTCGCTGCGTAATTTGCCGGCCTCCTTAGCGCCCTGCTCGCCTTTGCAGGCGACGAAGTCGTCATAGCCGATCACTTCGGCGCGAATAAAGCCGCGCTCGAAATCCGTGTGGATGACACCGGCCGCCCTGGGTGCCGTCGCTTGCCTGGGAATGGTCCAAGCCCGGGCTTCCTTTGGACCGGCGGTGAAATAGGTCTCGAGATCCAGGAGCCGGTAGCCAGCACGAACGACACGGTTGAGGCCGGGCTCATCCTGGCCAAGGTCGGCTAGGAACTCGACACGTTCGGATTCGTCTAGTTCGACGATCTCAGATTCGATTGCGGCGCAGACCGAGACGACAACGGCATCTTCAGCCTCGGCATGGACTCGGATCCGATCGAGCAGCGGGTTACGGTCGAAGCCTTCCTCGGCCACGTTGGCGATATACATGGTGGGCTTGGCGGTGAGCAAGAAGAGGTCGCGCAACTCGGCACCCTCCTCGTCGGCCAGATCCATCGCCCGCACCGCGCGACCCTCGTCCAGGTGAGCCAGGACGCGCTGCAACAGGGCCTTGCGTCCGAGCATGCCCTTGTCGCCGGACTTGGATTGCTTGATGGTCTTGTCCATGGCCTTACCGACAGTCTCCATATCCGCCAGCGCGAGCTCCGTGTCGATGACCTCGATGTCGCGGATCGGGTCGACAGCGCCCGACACATGCACTACGTCGTTGTCTTCGAAACACCGCACCACATGGGCGATGGCATCGGTCTCGCGGATGTTGGCGAGAAACTTGTTGCCAAGCCCTTCCCCTTTGGACGCACCCGCCACTAATCCGGCGATATCTACGAACTGCATTGTGGTGGGGACAACTTTGGCGGATTTTGCGATGGACGCGATGACGTCGAGACGCGCATCCGGTAACGGCACGACGCCGACATTCGGATCGATGGTGCAGAAGGGATAGTTCTCGGCGGCGATGCCAGACTTGGTCAACGCGTTGAACAGAGTCGACTTGCCGACGTTGGGCAGTCCGACGATACCGCATTTGAATCCCATGACGAATCGATCCCCAAGATGCGTGCGTGCCGCGGAAAACCCGTCATCATAGCGCAGTGGGTACGAGGACGTCCTGGTGCTGTCGGGCTTTCATCCAAATCCGTGGACGCACCGCTTGACTACCGGCCTCAGCAGCCTTCGCTCGTGTCACGGTTATAGAGGTCTTCAAAGCGGACGATATCATCCTCGCCCAGATAGCCGCCAGACTGCACCTCGATGATCTCAAGCGGGAGCATGCCCGGGTTCTCGAGCCGATGCTGTGCACCGACCGGTATATAGGTGGACTGATTTTCCGACAGCAAGAAGGTCCGCTCGTCACAGGTCACTCGTGCGGTACCAGACACGACGATCCAGTGTTCAGCACGATGGTGGTGCATTTGCAGCGACAGCGATTCACCCGGATTCACAGTCAGACGTTTGACCTGATAACGCCCACCCTGGCCGATGGATTCGAAGGAACCCCAGGGCCGGTGCACCAGCTGATGATGAAGGTGCTCATCGCGCAGAGACTCCTTCAGGAATTGCGTAACGGCCTTCACATCCTGTGCCCGCTTCTTCGTGGCAACCAGCACCGCGTCTGGCGTTTCGACGATGATCAGGTCATCGACACCAACCGCGGCTACCATCCGCCGCTGCGCGATGACCAGGTTGTTTCTGGAATCGTGGACGAAGGCGTCTCCGTCAAGCACATTGCCGGACTCGTCCTGCGCTCTCACCTCCCAGAGGGCCGACCAGGCACCGACGTCGGACCATCCGACGCTCAGCGGCAGCACCAAGGCCGGATGCTCGGCGACGGCCTCAACCCCCGAAAGACGCTCCATCACCGCATAATCGATGGAGTCGCTGGGGCAGTCTTTGAACCGTCCGGCGTCCAGCCACAGAAAGTCTCCATCCCGACTGCCGTCCGCGATAGCGGATTCCACGGCGCCGAGGATATCTGCGCGAAAGCGCCCGATTAGGCTGAGCCAGACCGACGCGCGCATCATGAAAATGCCGCTGTTCCACAAATACTCTCCAGAGGCGACGTAGCGTTGCGCCGTTTCGAGATCCGGTTTCTCGACAAAGGCATGCAGCCGGAATGCCCTGCCACGCAGATCAGCAGTATCAATCGCTTCACCCTGACGGATATAGCCATAGCCGGTCTCAGGCGTGCCGGGGACGACACCGAAGGTAATGACGGCGCCCTGCTCCGCGAGGAGGCAACCGTCGGAGACCGCATCGCGAAACCCTCGCTCGTCGGCAATACTGTGGTCTGCCGGCATCACCAGCAACACCGGATCCGCATCGTCTCTCGATGCCGAGAGCGCCGCCAACGTCAGCGCAGGCGCGGTATTACGCCCGACCGGCTCTAGGATGATGGAAGCGGCCTCACGCTCCAACACACGGAATTGCTCGGCTACGAGAAAGCGGTGCGCTTCATTGCAGACAACAATGGGGTCAAGCGCGTGCAGAGCTTGACGGGGATGTTCCTCCGTAAGGCCATCAAGCCGGCGCACCGTCTGCTGGAGCATCGTTTGCTCCCCGGTCAGCGACAAGAACTGTTTAGGATAGGCCTCGCGGGACAAGGGCCAAAGCCGAGTGCCGGAGCCACCGGAGAGAATGACAGGTTGCAGCGACATGAAACCTCCTTAGAAACGGATCGATGACGATCGCCGGGATTAGACCAACTGACCCAAGGGTGGTCAACGGCGACCCATGTCGCCGGGTTCGGTGCTGAGTCGATGCACATCGGCCGGGCATACCTGGGATCGCGGCGGCAGTTTCGTCGATCGTCCGGTAACCGGTGTGCGCGCCGTACGCATCGTGTCATCATAGTCGGAAATCGGCGTGTGGGATCATCGGCGCCCAACCATGCCTGTTCGCCCGCGAAGTATTGATCGATCACCGCTCAGTGGTAAGTCCCGTATGAAGATCCTCATCGTTGGCAACGGCGGGCGCGAGCACGCGCTCGCTTGGAAGGCCGCGCAATCCCCCTTGGCTGAGCAGGTCTATGTCGCCCCTGGCAACGGCGGCACGGACGTCGAACCCGGTGTCGAAAACGTCCCGATCGCGGCCACCGACATCGAGCGCCTGGTGGCCTTTGCCGGCGAGACAGAGATCGACCTCACCATCGTCGGGCCGGAGGCACCGCTGGTCGCCGGCATCGTCGATCGGCTCACGGCGGCAGGTCTAAGCTGCTTTGGTCCGTCGCAATCCGCTGCCAGGCTGGAGGGCTCCAAGGCATACGCCAAGGAATTTATGCAGCGGCACCGCATCCCGACGGCGACCTACGAAACCTTCACAGAACTCGGTCCCGCGCTGGATTACCTGCGCCGGGTCGGCGCGCCGATCGTGATCAAGGCCGACGGACTCGCTGCCGGCAAGGGCGTCGTCCTAGCCGAGGACCTCTTGACGGCCGAGTACGCACTACGCGACATGCTGGACGACGGAGCCTTTGGCGAAGCAGGCCGCCGCGTAGTGATCGAGGAATGGCTGCGTGGCGAAGAGGCCAGCTTCATCGCCATGGTCGATGGCGAGCATATCCTGCCATTGGCATCATCCCAAGATCACAAGGCCCGCGACGACGGCGACCGCGGGCCCAACACGGGCGGCATGGGGGCTTACTCCCCGGCACCGGTGATCACGGCGGAACTCCACGAGCGAATCATCGGCGACGTCATGGGACCCACGGTCGCCGGACTCGCCGCGGACGGGATTCGTTATGTCGGTTTTCTCTACGCCGGTCTCATGATCGACAGCGACGGGGTACCGC
>JBATTL010000755.1:0-3710 GCA_049670525.1 Thiohalocapsa sp.
AAACTCGCTCAAGGTCTGTGTCTCCTGTCGAAACCCAGCTCCTGTCTGTCTGCGGTCATCGGGCAGCGCTGGCGCTGCGCAAGAATCCCCCGGTCTCGGTCGGGTTAGAGCAGCCTAACCCGAAATGCTGCTTTCATGATCCTGCGGTTCGGAATCAGGCGATGCCTCCCAGCGGTTCGACCGGTGCTCAGTGATGGACCAGATCCGCGCCGAGAGTTTCGGCGAGCCCCGGTGTGCGTAATCCGTAGTGCTCCATGCCCACCAGGTGGTACCGGTCGAAATAGTCCGCGATCGGTCCCTCGATCCCGCGGTCGAACGCCGGAGCGACAGCATGGGTTTGTCCAGATGGGGTCGCAACCACGCGACCCTGTTCGACGACCACTTGGCCGGACTTCAGCACCAAATCTGCTGAGCGGAACATCGCCGCCTTATCGTCCTGCTCACTGTACACGCTGATGTCGGCCACCGCGCCCGGAGCCAGATGGCCGCGATCTGGCAGTCCCAGCAGTTTCGCCGGAGCCGCACGGGTCATGATGGCGATATCGTTGAGGTCGTACTCGCGGTCCAAGTGTCGCAGCAGGGTCATTTCCGTGGCGGAGGGGTTGATTCGTGTCAGACACTCGGCGCGGTGTTCTTTGTCCATTAGCAGGTGGAAGAGCTCCGGGTAGGCCGTGAACGGGGCGCCGTTCGGGTGATCGGTGGTGAAAAAGACCCGCCAAGGATCGTCTACCAGCAGGAAGATCTCAAGACCGATGGCCCATTGCAGCGCGTTGACGAAGGTACGCTGGCGGTACCGAAACGGCACCACGCCACCGCCGCCATCTTCGCCTTCCCAGATGGCCCATTTCTTCGGCCGCGCAATGCCACGTGCGTCGAATTGACGCAGCAGGTCGCCGGAAATGGTCACCGTCTGCCCAAATAACACCTGGCCCACGTCCACGGTGATATTGGGGTTCTTGTTGATGGCGTCGGTCAAGGCTGCCGCACCGCTGGAGAAGCCGCGCTCACCCTCGTTTCCGTAGCCATAAAACTGGACGTGCGCCAAGTGCATGGGCAGTCCATCGGCGGCGCCGATGGTGTCCAGCGCAGTCCGTACATTGCCGGCGACGCCGAGGTTGCTGCAGTGGACATGCAGCGGGTGCGGCACGCCGAGCTGATGCACCGCGCGTTGCAGTGTCCTGAGGATTTGGCGCGACGACAGGCCGTACATCGGCACCTCGTCGTCGAGGCCGAAGGTGCGCGCGTTGAACTTGAATGCGGTAGCTCCACCGGCGTTGATCACTTTGATCCCCAGGCATTGGGTCGCGTGCAGCGTCCAGGCCACATAGTCGTTGATGCTCGCTTGCTCGGCGCCGTCGCGCAGCATGCGCAGCAGCAAGTCGTCATTGCCGAGGATGGCGAGACCGGCCTTGTCGATGATCGGGATATCCGCCAACTCCGCGTGCACCTGGCCCGCGTTCAGCGGCAGCACGGCGGGCTCGACGACGGTGGTGAATCCCATCTCAGCATAGCGATAGCCGGTGTCGGCGGCCGACCACTTGGCGCCGGAGAAGGGCAGTGCACCGTAACGGCGGGTCGCCGCGATGTGCTGCTCCGGCATCAGCACGCGGGCGGTGTTGACGTTGCCGCCGGCGATATGGCTGTGGATGTCGATAGCGCCAGCCATGAGGATTCGGCCGGACAGCTCGATGGTGCGGTCGGCTTCGGCCGAGTCGGTCGGTGGCGAGCAGATGTGCAAGCCGTCGACCCAGATGTCGCCGACCTCGCCGCGGACGCCGTTGGCGGGGTCGTAGACGCGGGCGCCTGTCAAACGGGTCAGCATGGTTGTTCGGTCTCGGCGACGAGCTCGAGGAGACGGGCGAAGACTGCGCCGCTCTCAGGCAGCTTGTTCTCGACGATTGCGGAGAGTGGCAACAATGCGAGCCCATCGCCGCGATGCACGGCCCCAGCGCGATGAACGCCCGGCACGGCCAGTGGGACGAAGACGTCTGGTTCCCGTTCCAGCCGCATGGCCGGGTGACCCAGCACCAAGGTCGGCACGGTCGTGTCAGGTGGGGGCTGATCGCTGAGCGTGCTGATCCAGACCAGTAGATCTGCGCCGCCGGAATCCAGCATCCGTCTCGTGTCGCCACGTCGGGGTTCGTATTTGGGGACGCCGGCATGAAAGGTCTGGCGGACACTGAAACCCGTGTGCCAGGCGCTGGCTTGATGGGCGCTTGTCTCGCCGTCGGCGCCCCCAAGCGGGAGCAGCGCGGCGCGGCCGCTCTGGTTGAGCTGTCGTACCATGTCCGCCAGCGCGCGTACCGCCAGGTCCGGATGGGGTTCGGATTGCAGGTCTGAGGCGGCGAAGGCGATCACCGGATAGGCCGCGGTTTTTAGGCGTTCCGCGAGGAGTTCGGCGTCCGGGAATCGATTCGAGTCGAGTGTTCGATTGGAGAGGCGCGATCGCAGCACCGCGATGAAATCGCGCAACTGGCCGGGGCGCAGTGAGATGTCGCCGCCGGGTTGAGGATTCAATGCAGTTTCGTCTGTCTTGCCGACCGAGGGGTCGGTGCTTTCGCCCGCTGTGCGTATCTCCACGACTGTCGCTCGGATCTCGGCATGCAACCGCGCCTTTGGCGCCAGAATGCGCTCCTTGAGCCGCGGAAACCGTTTGGTCAAACCGTTGCCGACCAGCACAACCAGATCGGCGCGATTCCTTGTCTCGCCGAGGCTGGTCACGATCCAGCCACGCTCCTCCAACACGGACAGACTGCTGATCAGCGCCGCGCCGTTGCGGTGATCGATAGCGCCACCGCTCCGTGCCGCCAAACGGAGCGCGCCGCGGATGTCCACCAGATCGCCACTCAGCCCGGCGAAGAGCGGCAGATTTGACTGGTCCAATAGTGCGCCGACACGATGGAGCGCTTTGTCCAGCGACGCGGTGACGCCTGCGATTCGTGGACTGGTTTCAGGTGCGGACAAAGCGATCCCGAAGTTGACCTCCGCGTGGTCGCAATCGCGGGCATCCACCGCTATCCGGCCCTTGCGCCTTGCGGGTGACAGATCGTCACAGCCAAGCCCGCAAAAGGGGAAGGCAATGTGGCTGTGGGGAGCCGCAAATGGCTGATCCGGCATGTCTCGGCGGCCTCGTTCGCTGTCACAACTGGTGTCGCACAGTGACATCTATAGCAAGGGTTGGACCAGGGCTACAGCAAGGGTTGGACCAGGGCGCGGTCCCTGGTCAATGGGTGCTATCGCGATAGGCCCGTGGCCGGGCTGGACTTGGCGATGCGCGCTGATAGCGCGGACCGAAATTCCGCGACCTGCTGCAACTCGTCGTCGCTGAGTCTCGAACAGGGTCGTAGACTTTGCTCCATACGCAGGCCGCGCAATCCGGCGATCGGGGCAATGATCCCGGCATCGATCAGATGATCAGCGACCTCCTGCATCAGCACCGGACGCTGGTCCTCCGTTTCCGGATAATGACCGCAGCAGTCATGCCCAGAACGCGCACCAGTGCAGCTTCGTGACCGACAAAGTCCGGGTCGAGCAGCAAGGTTTGAACCGCTCCTGGCCAGATCATCAGTATGCTGCCAGCAGCCAGATAGAGCAGTCCGTTCAACAAGGTGAACTTTGACGACGTCGAAAGCGCCGGCGGCGAGTTGGTGAGATCTGAAATCAATGACATATTTCCATTCCTGTTGCGCGCTGTCTTATGGCCAATTCTG
>JBATTL010000756.1:0-4947 GCA_049670525.1 Thiohalocapsa sp.
GCTCGGCGCCGAGCCGGTTCTCCAGGATCTCCCGCGCGTACGGGCCGGTGACCGCATGCATCGCGTCGAAGCGCATCCGAAAGCTGCCGGAGTTGAATAGCTGGTGGATGGCGTTGAAATCGAACAAGGCATCCATCAGCGCGGCATAATCCGCCACCGGGTCGATCACCTGCACCGCCATACTGGCGAGCCGGAGCTCGCCGACGCGATCCAGATCGACCGGGTCCGCGTCGATGGTCAGATAGCGGTCGATGCGGGTGGTGCGCTCGTAAATGGCATCGGTCACGGACTCTGGGGCCGGTCCGCCAGCGTCGATATTGAACTTGATGCCGAAGTCTTCGTCGGGACCCCCCGGATTATGGCTGGCCGACAGGATGATGCCGCCCTGCGTCTTGTACTTGCGTATGATGCAAGAAGCTGCGGGCGTGGACAGGATGCCACCTTGACCCACCAGCGTCTTGTTGACGCCGTTGGCTGCGGCCATGCGCAGGATAATTTGAATGGCTTCCCGGTTATAGTAACGTCCGTCGCCTCCGACCACGAGCGTGCCACCAGCAAGCTTCTTCTGCGAGTCGAAGATGGCCTGGACGAAATTTTCCAGGTAGTGGGTTTTCTGAAACAGCTTGACCTTCTTACGCAGGCCCGACGTGCCCGGCTTCTGGTCGTCGAATGGCGTGCTGTTGACGATCGTCGCTTCCATCTTCATTACCCTTGAAATCGAGTTGCTTTGCCTCTACGACTGCGGCGCCACGTTAGGTGGCGCTATTGTAGCGGCTGCGCTCAGGGCGCGGTCGACGGATTGCCATCGCAGCGTCACTCAACCGAACAGCATAATCTTAGAGGTAACCCCAAATCATGACTCTAGACGCTCACAAGGAAACCCTCGAATTCAAAGCCGAGGTCAGCCAGGTACTGGACCTGGTTATCAGCTCTCTGTATTCCAACAAGGAAATTTTTGTCCGCGAGCTCGTCTCGAACGCATCCGACGCCGCCGAAAAGCTGCGCTTTGAATCCCTGACCGACGAGCAGCTACTCGAAGACGATCCAAACCTCCGCGTGCGTGTGCTGGTGGACAAGGACGCCGGCACGGTCACCATCTCCGACAACGGCATTGGCCTGAGCCGTCAGGAGGTGACGGAGACCATCGGCAGTATCGCCAGCTCGGGCACCCGACGCTTCGTCGAGGCCATGCAAAAGGGCCAGGGTAATACAGACGATGACGCCGGAGGCGACAGCGGGGGCGAGCAGGCCAACGACAACGCCCTGATCGGCAAGTTCGGCGTCGGTTTCTACAGCGCCTATATCGTCGCCGATAAAGTGACGCTGCTTTCCCGTCGCGCCGGGCTCACCGCGGAACACGGCGTGCGCTGGGTATCCGACGGGCGCGGCAGCTATACGCTGGAGACGATCGAGAAGCCCACCCGCGGTACCGACGTGATACTGCATCTGAAGGACGACGAGAAGGAATTTCTCGACGGTTGGCGTCTGCGTACCATCATCGGCAAATTCTCGGATCACATCGCGATGCCCGTGGAGATGCAGAAGGAGGACTACGAGACCGAAGACGATAAGGAAGGCGAAGACGCGGAGGCAAAAGAAAAGGCGCCGGAATTCGAGCAGGTCAACCGCGGTACGGCGTTGTGGATGCGCAGCAAATCGGACCTGTCGGACGACGAGTACAAGGACTTCTACAAGCACATCTCCCACGACTTCGAGGAACCGCTGGCCTGGGCGCACAATCGCGTCGAGGGCAGCAACGAATACACGACCCTGCTGTATGTGCCCAAGCGTGCACCCTGGGACATGTGGGAGCGCGACCAGAAGCACGGCGTCAAACTGTACGTGAAGCGCGTGTTCATCATGGACGAGGCGGACAAGCTGATGCCGCGCTGGCTGCGCTTCGTCAAGGGCGTCGTGGACTCCGATGACCTGCCGCTGAATGTGTCCCGCGAGATCCTGCAGCACAATCGGAAGATCGACACCATCCGCGGTGCCAACGTCAAGCGCGTGCTTGGTCTGCTGGAGACCATGGCTAAGGACGAGCCGGACAAGTATCAGGGATTCTGGGACGAGTTCGGCCGGGTGTTGAAGGAAGGCCCCGCGGAGGACTTCGCCAACCGAGACCGCATCGGCGGATTGCTGCGTTTCGCCACCAGTGCGTCCGAGGGCAATGATCAGAGCGTGTCGCTCGACACCTACATCGAGCGCATGAAGGAAGGCCAGGACAAGATCTACTACATCACCGCCGACAGCCCGGCCGCGGCGCGCCACAGTCCCCATCTGGAAGTGTTCCGCAAAAAGGACGTCGAGGTGCTACTGCTGTCCGACCGCGTCGACGAATGGCTGGTCACACACCTGCACGAGTACAAGGAAAAGCACCTCCAATCGGTCACCAAGGGCAAGCTGGACCTCGGCGACCTGGCGGACAAAGAAGAGCAGGAAAAGACCGAAAAGGCCGAAAAGGAACACGAGGGCTTGCTCAAACGGCTCAAGGAGTCGCTGCAGGAGCGTGTGCAGGAGGTGCGTGTTTCGACCCGTCTGGTGGATTCGCCCGCCTGTATCGTCGTCGGCGAGCACGACATGAGCGCCAATCTGGCGCGTGTACTCAAGGCCGTCGGTCAGGACGCGCCGGACCAGAAGCCGATCATGGAGATCAACCTGGACCATCCGCTGGTCAAGCGCCTGGAGGCCGAAACGGACGCCAACAAGTTCGGCGATCTGGGAATGATCCTGCTCGACCAGGCACAACTCGCCGAGGGTGGTCAGCTCGACGATCCAGCCGCCTTCGTCGGCCGCCTCAACAAGCTGATGCTCAACATGTTCATGAGTGGCGGCTGATCGGCCGCGGGGTCAGAGCCGCTTCAGTTCAGGCAGCATTTCTTGTATTTCTTGCCACTGCCGCAGGGACAGGGATCGTTGCGGCCGACCTTGATTCCCCGGAAGAAGGGTTGCGGCCTGACTGGATGGGCTGACTGCGCAATCGGGTCTGCTTCTCGGAAGCAGGCCCACAACTGCATCTCGGCGATGGTGTCGTTGATGAAGCCAGTCTGCTCGCTGAGCTCTTGCAACACCTCCCGTTGCTGCCGCGCGAGTTGATCACGCACCGAGCGCAGCGAGATGTAAAAGGGGTCGACCAGATCTCGCTCGTAGGCTTGCTCGATCTCGTCCATTAGCTCTGCCGGATAGATATCCGTGGCGACTGAGACCAAACTCCCCCAGACATCGCCGGATGCGCGCTGCAATCGGCCTTGGAAAAGGCTGCGAAAATAGTCCACGACTATCTCGCGTTCGATGGTGCTTTCGGCGAGCAGGATGGCAGACGGATTGTGGGGAGATAATGTCCAACTTTCGTGTACGCTACCAAGAGTTTGCGCGACCGCATTGCGTTCGGCGTTGAGCCTTCGGTGCCTGCCATTGCGCGATTCGCAGCCCAGAAAACGATAAAACAATACGGTTAGTCACCATGTCTCCGACCCCCAAATCGGCCAAAGTCCGCGGCCGGCTGGAAATCCTAGCGCTGTTCGGCGGCAGTGCTCTGTTCGCCATCGCCGGGATCGTCGTCGCGCTGCAGTTTGTCCAGCCGGCACCGCCGTCACACATTCGCATCGCCACCGGCAATGCCGACGGCGCCTACTACCGCTACGCCGAGCGGTATCGGGCGATCCTGGCGCGCAATGGCATTGAGCTCGACTTGGTGGAGACGGCGGGCTCGGTGGACAACCTGAAGCGGCTGTTGACCGAGGACAACCCGGTGCAACTCGCGTTGGTTCAGGGCGGCGTTGCAAGCGAGGCCCAGCGCGAGCAGCTCGCAGGACTCGGCAGCCTTTTCTACGAGCCGCTATGGCTCTTGGTGTCCAGCGGCACCGACGCGCGGACGCTGAATACCTTGGCCGGGGCGCGCATCGCCATCGGTCCCGCGGATAGCGGCACTCGCGCGTTGGCCGAGCGGCTGCTGGCCGCCAACGGCATCGACGACGCCAATGCGGATCTGGTGAGCGAGGATACGGAGACCTCTGCGCTCCGCCTGGCCAACGGTGAGCTGGACCTGGTCTTCGTCGTCGGCGCCACGGACTTGCCGCTATTGCGCGAGTTGGCGCTGGCCGATCGCATCGGGCTCGCGGACCTGCCGCGGGCCGCGGCCTACGCGCGTCGCGATCGCTCGCTGACTGCGTTGGACCTGCCGCAAGGGGCCTTGGACCTGCAGCACGACTTGCCCGCGACGGACCTCAACCTGATCGCCGCCACCGCCAATCTGGTGGCCCGTCAGGATCTGCATCCGGCGCTGATCAACCTGATCATTGCCGCTGCTCGCGAGGTGCACGGCAAGGGCGGGCTGCTCGCGGCGCCCGGCACCTTCCCGACCCCACTGCACAGCGACTTTCTGCTCAACGCCGACGCCAAACGTTTCTACAAGAGCGGGCCGCCGTTGCTGCAACGCTGGCTGCCGTTCTGGGTGGCGACCTGGATCGACCGCACCAAGGTGATGTTGGTGCCGCTGGTGGCGCTGCTTATCCCACTGTCAAAGGTGTTGCCGCCCGCCTACCGATGGCGCATTCGCCGCCGCATCCTGCGTTGGTACAAGGAGCTGCGGACCATCGACATGGAGCTGGAGACCTCCGAGCTCGGCGCCGAGCGCCTTGCCCAACTGCGACGCGATCTCGACCACATCGAGACCGACGCCGCGCAGGTGGAGGTGCCGCTCGGCTACAGCGATCAGCTCTATGAGCTGCGTTCACACATCGCTTTGGTGCAGCGTAAGCTCGGGTCCCTGATTCCCTGATCCAGATTCCCTGATCCTGATTGATGGTCGGCAGAGATCGGGATAGCCCTTGCCGAGACGCGAGCGCTTCACTCTCCAAGCGGGGGCGAGATGCGATGCCTGTTAGCCGATGTTGTCCAACCGAGCGGCACCACTGGTAGCGCCGACTTTCCAGTCGGCGCTATGGG
>JBATTL010000757.1:0-4718 GCA_049670525.1 Thiohalocapsa sp.
GCTCAATGCCCAGCGTTCGTTATTCCAGGCCGAGTTCGACTACCTGTCCGCGCGCTATAACTACATCCTCAACGGTGTCCTTCTGCACCAGGCCACCAGCACCCTGAATCGCGATGTGTTGGCCAAGGGCAACGCCTGGCTGACCGCGGCGGATACAGTTCCGCCGCCTGCCTACTAGGCGGTATCGTCCAGGCGCTGGGCCCCGGGCGCAGACTTCGGGCAGGGATAACCTGAGCCCGATTGAGCCCGCGAGATGATGGGCACTGGTCGTCGTCGCCCGCCACTCGTCGATCGGTAGCAGCCACTCATGTCCGGTAACAGTTTCGGAAAATCCTTTGTCGTCACGACCTTTGGCGAGAGCCATGGCCCAGCTATCGGTGGCATCGTCGATGGCTGTCCACCCGGTTTGCCGCTGACCGAGGCGGATCTGCAGATCGACCTGGACCGGCGGGCACCCGGCAAGTCGCGCCACACGACGCAACGCCGGGAGCCAGACCAGGTTCAGATCCTCTCCGGCGTGTTCGAGGGGCGGACGACCGGTGTGCCGATCGGGCTCATCATCCATAACCAGGATCAGCGATCCAAGGACTACTCCGAGATCGCGGCCAAGTTTCGGCCCGGGCACGCGGACTACAGCTACACGATGAAGTACGGCCATCGTGATTACCGCGGAGGCGGGCGATCGTCGGCGCGGGAAACGGCAATCCGTGTCGCCGCGGGCGGAGTCGCCAAGCTGTTGCTGTCGGTCCAGGCGGGTGTCCGGATTCGCGGCTACTTGTCGCGGCTTGGGCCGAACCGGACCTGCGACCCGGGTGCTGAAAGCTTCGACTGGGCGGAGGTGGACAAGAACCCCTTCTTTTGCCCTGACCCGACCCGGGTGCCTGAACTCGAAGCCTATATGGACGCATTGAGGAAGGAGGGAAACTCCATCGGCGCCGAGGTCACGGTCATCGCCGAAGGTGTACCCACCGGGCTCGGCGAGCCCATCTTCGACCGCTTGGATGCCGACATCGCCCACGCGTTGATGAGCATCAACGCCGTCAAGGGTGTCGAGATTGGCGCCGGTTTCGCCAGTGTTGAGCAGAAGGGCACTGAGCACCGGGACCAGATGACGCCAAAGGGATTTCTCAGCAACAACGCGGGCGGTGTGCTTGGCGGTATCTCTACCGGCCAGCACATTGTTGCCCGTCTGGCGCTCAAGGCGACATCCAGTATCCGGTTGCCGGGGCTGACGATCGACCAGGACGGCAAAGCCGCCGAGGTCGTGACTCAGGGTCGCCATGATCCCTGCGTCGGCATTCGCGCGACCCCGATCGCCGAGGCCATGCTCGCCATGGTGCTGGCCGACCATCTACTGCGCCATCGCGGGCAAAATGCGCGGGTCGAGCCCCCACTGGCGCCTATTCCGCCGGGTGTCGGCTAACCGGCGGCGGCATGCTTCGAATGTCGTCAGACCGCTCCGGCGGTATGACGAAATTGGAGATTTTACTTCCACCGGTTAGCGTTGCCAGCTGACCGCTCGATGCCTTGCGGTGACTGCGGGCTGGTCATCTCGTCAGGACAGGCCTCGCTCGAACCCGCCGCCTCCGCCGCTAACTCGACATCGCACGGCCGAGTTTCCGCCGCCGCTTCCAGCACATGTCGAACGAGAACGCGCGCCAATGACGCGCACAGCGGCTCGCGGCGCGTCTTCACGCCCAACACGACCTATGCCCTACGCGAGACTCTCCAGCTACTATTTCTTCCATTTCGCGGCCCTCGGCGCCCTGGTGCCTTTTTGGGGACCGTACCTGTTGGAGCGCGGGTTTCAGCCTGCCGCTATCGGCGTTCTGATGGCGATTCTAATGGGCACCAAGATCGTCGCGCCGAATGTTTGGGGCCTGCTCGCGGACCGCGCCGGTCAGCGTATGCCCATCGTGCGCCTGGGGGCGGCGCTTGCCGTGCTGTGCTTTGTCGGTGTGTTCTGGGCTGATGGCTTCTGGAGCATGGCACTCGTCATGGCGGTCTTCAGTTTTTTTTGGAACGCACCGCTGCCGCTGATGGAGTCCGTCACCTTCAACCACCTCGGTGAACGCGCGAACCGATACGCCAGCGTGCGTGTCTGGGGCAGCATCGGCTTTATCCTCAGTGTTGGTTTGGTCGGCTGGTGGCAGGAGCGTGCTGGCAGTTCGGTCATTCCCGCGACCGTGTTGGTGCTGTTCGTTGGTGTCTGGCTGAGTTGCCTCATCATCCCCGATCGGGGGCACGCGGTTGGGCATGAGGCTCAGGGTTCGCTGCGCACGCTGGTCCGGCGCCCGGAAATCCTCTTTTTTCTTGCTGCATGCCTGTTGATGCAGGCGAGTCACGGGGCCTACTACGCCTTCTATTCGATCTACCTGGAATCGCGCGGCTATGGCAGCACCTCCATCGGTGCGCTTTGGGCGCTCGGCGTCGCGATCGAGGTCATCGTCTTCTTAGGCATGCACCGTCTGTTGGAGCGTTTCGGGGCACGGCAGATGCTGTTGTTCAGCTTTGGTCTCGCCGTGCTGCGCTGGCTGCTCATCGGCCTATTCGTCGATCTTGTGATGGTGCAGATCCTTGCGCAGTGCCTGCACGCCTTCAGCTTCGGAGCCTTCCACGCGTCCGCGATCCACTTGGCCCATCACTACTTTCCGGGCGTGACCCAAGGCCGCGGTCAAGCGCTCTACAATAGCGTCAGCTTCGGCGTCGGCGGCGCCGTTGGCAGTCTGATCAGTGGCCTCCTCTGGACCTCAGCGGGACCGACGCTGACCTTTGCTGCCGCCTCCCTAATAGCCGCGCTGGGTTGGGTTGTCGCCTTTCGCCATGTCGATCGCGAGAGAAGGTATTGATCCAGCGATGAGCAATGGCGCACCGGCGACAAGCGAGACGAGGCGGTGCCGGTGACGAGTTCAGTAAAAAGCGAGCCCACGCGCGTCGCGATGATTCATGGGATTACGGACACCGGCCGCAAGTCTCGACGCATGCAGCCGTTTCTTGAGGCACGTGGACAGCATGGACTTGCACAGTTACTGGACACCGCTCGATTCGGTCATCGTTCCCGCCACCAGCTCCGTCTGGCCGCCGGTCCGGAATCGCCGCATTTGGTCTGCCTGTCATCCTTGCATGCTGCGGAATCCGAGGGTGCTGGAGGATATCGCCTGGTCTCTGGGGGAACGGGATTGATCCTGGTTCAATACGGCGGTGGGTGTTTGTGACGGCAAAACGCCAGCTGGATGGCGCGCGCCTGCGAGACCGGGTATGTAAAGGGGCGTCGGCGATCCACGGCAACGGCTGTTTCGCCCGCGTTGATTTCTGTGCCGGAGCCTTCATCGGCACCTATCAGGGACCGTCCGCCCGCCGGGATGGGACCTATGTCTTGTGGATCAGTCATGACGGCGTAGAGTGGACAGGACGTAGCGGGCGCAATCTGTTGCGATGGCTGAATCACAGCGAGACGCCCAATTCGGCGTTCGATGGCTTCGATCTGTATGCGGTTCGAGGCATCGCCGTTGGCGAGGAGATCACTTTCGATTATTCCGCGGGCCAATGAGACGGTTGTCATGGTTTGCGCTGACCCCCAAGGTCTACTAGGATTCCGGTGTCTGCTTTCGCAACCCCATTCCTATCGATCCAACCCCAGCAAGCATCGCCGGCGAACTCCACGGAGCACGGCGAGCCATGGCACTTACCCGACAGGAGATTCCCATGTCCGAAGCCAAAACAGGCGATACCGTCAAGGTTCACTACACAGGGACGCTCCTTGATGGCAGCGAATTCGACTCTTCCCGCGGTCATGAACCGCTGGAGTTCACCGTCGGTGAGGGAAACATGATCGTCGGATTCGAGAACGCGATTCTCGGCATGACCTTGGGCGAGCAGAAGAAGATCACTGTCCCCTGCGAGCAGGCGTACGGTGAGTACAATGACCAATTGACAAATACGGTGCCGCGTAGCGAAATCCCCGATGATATCGAGCTCACCGAGGGCGCGGTGCTGCGCGCGCGCAACTCGGAAGGTGAGACCATGAGCCTCGTCGTCGTTGCTTTCGACGACAAGGAGGTCGGTATGGACGGCAACCATCCATTAGCGGGTCAGGACCTGATCTTCGACCTGGAATTGATCGCGATTTCTTAGCCGATTGACGGGGTCGATCCGCCCAATGCGCATTCCGGCGGGCATGGACTCGTCCAACTCGCGTTGCTTACTCGACGAAGCGTGGAAATTGCTGCTTGCCGCGGCCGACGTCGCGCGCGCTGCGGAGCAGTCACCGACAAAAGACACTGATTTTGCGCTTTGCGTTGGCGGCGGGCTGCGGCCAGTGCGTAACGATAAGTCGTCGACGCTGCAATGGCGGCCAGCGACCGGCTGGTGTTGCGGTGACAGGCTCGATCCGACGGTGCGGGACTTCCTTGAGCTCTACTTGCCTATCTGTAGGCTCAGGTCCGGCCTGACCAACCTACCGCGAGGCACGGACACTCACTTGAATGCGCATCTGGGCCAAAGCCTGGACGGCTGCATTGCCACCCATACTGGCGACTCGGAGTTTGTAACCGGACCCGAAAACCTCCTGCATCTGCACCGCATGCGCGCTCTCAGCGATGCCGTTGTCGTCGGCGCCGGTACCATCGCCAGCGATGACCCGAGACTGACCACGCGTCTGGTCTCGGGACCGAACCCAGTTCGAGTCGTCTTGGACCCTGACGGACGTCTCGGTGAAG
>JBATTL010000758.1:0-16566 GCA_049670525.1 Thiohalocapsa sp.
ACGCACACCCGACCAGGCCGACGCGCCACCGCCGCATCGGCCCTCGGCCGCGTGGCGAATACACCGTCGGCGTCGGCGACATCGCAACCATGTGACTGTTCAAGCCAGGACGGCTCGTTTGGTAGCCGCAACGCATCACGTAACAAAGCGCGATTGGCGGCGACCCGTGCGGGGTCATCGCCAACATGATCACCAAGATTCAAGCTCGCAAACGCGCCTAGACTCGTGCCGCCGAGTCGCGTGCTGGTCAAGGCCCGAATGTTCGTCGGCGCATCCCAGTCGGGCGCGAGCAGTTCAAGGGGCATCGACAGCCTCGAGAACGTGCAGCAGCTCTGCGAGGTCTTTGGCCATCGGCACTTCCCAGGATAAGGGCTCCCCGTATTCGGGATGAATCAGGCCGAGGCGCAACGCGTGCAATGCCTGGCGACGGAAACGACCCAGTGCTTCCGCTGCGTCGACGGGCAGACCTCGCGGCGGCCGAGCTCGCCCTCCGTAAACCGGATCACCGACCAACGGGTGCCGGATGTGCGCCATATGCACCCGGATCTGATGGGTGCGGCCAGTCAGAAGCTTTACCGCCAACAGGCTGTGCCCGCGGTAGCGGACCACGACACGGTAGTCGGTGACGGCCTGACGTCCGCCCTGCACCACCGCCATCGCAGTGCGTCGTGTCGGATGCCGCCCAATGGGTGCGTCCACCCGCCCGCCGCAGACCACTTCCCCGACCACGAGCGCGCGATACTCCCGCTTGACACTGCGAGCCTGAAGCTGAGCGGTCAGGGATCGGTGCGCGAGCAGAGTCCGAGCCACTACCAGCAAACCACTGGTTTGCTTGTCCAGGCGGTGGACGATGCCGCTCCTTGGCAGCCGATCCAGCGCTGGCTCACGATGGAGCAGGCCGTTCTGCAGCGTGCCGTGCCAATTGCCCGCCGCCGGGTGTACGACGAGGCCGGCCGGCTTGTTGATGACCAACAGGTGCTCGTCCTCGAAGACGACGTCGAAATCGACGGGCTCAGGTTCGCAACGCCCGACCGCCTCCAGCGTCGCGCGCAGTTCCACGTGCTCAATGCCCTTAAGCCGCGCGCGGGCGGGCGCGCGGCACCCGTCGACATGGACCATGCCCGCATCGATCCAATTCCGAATACGGCTGCGGGAAAACTCCGGCAGCCGTGCGGCAAGGACTTTATCGAGCCGGAGCCCGGCTTCGGATGCATCCACTGACAGGTCGCGGTCGACCCGAACGACTCCGTTCGTCTCATCCGGCCAGTCGGCAGACCAATCCGCATCGGGCCGTGCGAGTTCCAGGCCGTCAAGGGCGGCGACGTTGGGGTCTGATTCCGGCACTGAGTTCCGCTATACTGCTGGGCTAATTCCAAACAACCGTTTTGTCGGTCAGCGAGTCCGTCACATCATGCGCGCAGTGTTCGTGGTCCTCTCTTTCGCCATCGCCCTGTCGGGCTGCGGCATCATCGGCAAGGACTACGATGAGACCGAGGGCTGGAGCGCTGATCGGCTATACAACAAGGCTGCCCGCGAGATGGACGGCGCAAACTATCAGCGTGCAATCGAACTTTACCAGAAGCTGGAGACGCGTTACCCCTTTGGCCGCTACGCCATGCAGGGGCAACTCGACATCGCTTACGCTTACTATAGGTCCGAACAACCGGAGGAGGCGATCGCCGCCGCGGATCGCTTCATCAAGCTGTTCCCACAAAACCCGTACGTTGACTACGCCTATTATCTTAAAGGTATCGTCAACTACAACCGCAGTGTCGGTTTCATCGACCGATTTGTCCCGACCGACGCGTCCCAGCGTGATCCGGGAGCCGCTCTCGACGCTTTTGAGGATTTCGCCATACTCGTAGAACGGTACCCGGACAGCAAGTACACACCGGATGCGCGCCAGCGCATGCTCTACCTGCGCAACAACCTCGCCAAGAATGAGGTGCATGTCGCGCGCTATTATATGAAACGCGGCGCGTACATCGCCGCGGTCAATCGGTCGCAATACGTGATCGAGCGGTTTCAGCGCACCTCCGCGGTGGAGGATGCCCTGGAGATCATGGTGGACGCCTATCAACGCGTGGGTAAGACAGGTTTGGCCGCAGACGCGCAACGGGTGCTGGATTTGAACCGAAAAGCGGGACGGTTCATCGACGATACGCGGCGGCCGGATGAGATCAGTGTCGGCCGCAAGATTTGGGAATACCTGAGCCTCGACGAGAACTGAGCAGGGTATCTAATTCGGTCCGACCATTAACAGGAAAAGCCAACAGGGAAAACACCCTCTCGTCCCGAGGGGCCGGCTGCTCGGGCTTGCCGTCCAACCCCGAAACACCCGCGCTTGTCGAACAATCAAGGTCGCTCCGCCGACTGTCCCCAACCCAAACTGCCGACGCGTGCGACGTTGACTGTGGGCAGGCCGAGGTCCAATCACTCGGCCTCAGACGGCCGATTCACCTTCTTCGCCGGTACGTATCCGCACGACCCGGTCGACGCTGCTGACGAAGATTTTGCCGTCGCCGATCTTTCCGGTCCTCGCCGCCTTGATCACCGCTTCGACACAGGCGTCCAGCTGGGCATCGGCGATAACCAGCTCGATCTTGACCTTGGGAAGAAAATCAACCACATACTCTGCACCCCGGTAGAGTTCCGTGTGGCCTTTCTGGCGTCCGAATCCCTTGACCTCGATCGCAGTCATGCCCGTGATGCCTGCCTGAGACAAAGCCTCGCGGACGTCGTCGAGTTTGAAGGGCTTGATGATGGCTTCGACCTTTTTCATTCGGAATCTCCAATTGGACCTGGATGTCGGCGGGCGAGGTCGGAGCAGTATAAGAGGCTGACGGTATCTTGACCATCCCGCCGCGAACCCAAGATAAGCGCGGATTAGGCGCCAAGCAACTCGGCGATGCGCGTTCCCATGTCCGCTGGCGAACGGACTGTCGCGACCCCCGCTGCTTCCAGGACGCGATACTTGCCATCCGCGGTTCCCGCGCCACCTGTGACGATCGCGCCGGCGTGACCCATGCGCTTTCCCGGAGGCGCCGTGACACCCGCGACATAGGCGACCACTGGTTTGGTGACATGTTCGCGGATATAAGCCGCGGCGGTCTCTTCCGCGTTGCCTCCAATCTCACCTACCATTAGCACGCCTTCGGTCTCTGGATCCTGCTGGAATAACTCGAGGCAGGCTGCAAAATCGAGCCCGTGAATCGGGTCGCCGCCGATCCCTATACAGGTGCTCTGACCCAATCCGGCATTGGTCGTTTGGAACACGGCTTCATACGTTAGCGTACCCGAACGCGAGACGATGCCAACCCGACCCGGAACGTGAACCGCCCCGGGCATGATGCCGATCTTACAGGCGCCCGGGGTGATCACGCCGGGGCAATTCGGCCCGATCAGCACAACATCCGCACCGACTAGTGCAGACTTCACGCGCAACATGTCCAGCAATGGGATGCCCTCCGTGATGCAGACGATCACCGCGACGCCAGCGTCCGCTGCCTCGAGGATCGCGTCCGCGGCGAACGCTGCCGGCACGTATATCATCGTGGCGTTGGCGCCAACGTCGCGCACCGCCTGATGCACGGTATCGAACACGGGAAGACCCAAATGCGTCTCCCCACCCTTGCCCGGCGTCACCCCGCCAACCATGTTGGTGCCATAGGCAATCGCCTGCTCACTGTGGAATGTGCCCTGCTTTCCAGTGAAGCCCTGGCAGATCACCCGCGTCTCTCTATCGACCAAAACACCCATCTCGCTTTTCCTCTTCGAACTTCGTCGAGAGCTGACCCCCCGCTCAGACGCTAGCTGCCGCCACTACTTTGTCTGCTGCCTCGCCGAGGCTGGCCGCTGTCTGCAGCGCCAGTCCGCTTTCGGCCAAGAGCTCAAGTCCGCGCGGGGCATTGGTACCCTCCAGGCGTACCACGAGGGGGACGCGGATGTCCACTTGTTGCACCGCGCGGATGATGCCCTCGGCAATCAGATCGCAGCGCACGATGCCGCCAAAAATGTTGACCAGAATGGCTTCGACCTGGTCGTCTGACAGAATCAACTTGAACGCCTCGGCAACCCGCTCCGCGGTCGTGCCACCACCGACATCGAGAAAATTCGCCGGGGTGCCACCGTGCAGTTGGACCAGATCCATTGTCGCCATGGCGAGCCCGGCCCCATTCACCATACAGCCGATGTTTCCGTCAAGGCTGATGTAGCTAAGCCCCTGGGCCGCGGCGGCCAGCTCTCGTGCGTCCTCCTGCTCCGCGTCGTGCGCGGCGGCCAATTCGGCATGACGATACAGGGCGTTATCGTCGAGGTTGACCTTCGCATCAAGAGCGACCAGCTCCCCCGTGGCATTGACGACCAGCGGGTTTATCTCCAACAGACTCGCGTCGTGCGACTCGAACAAGCGGTAAAAAGCCTGCATCATCGTCTGCAATCCAGCGCGCTGGGCCTTGTCCAGACCGAGAGCAAAACCGACACGCCGGCACTGCCAGGGCATCAGCCCGGCACTCGGCGCGACGTGCGTGACCATCAGTTCTTCCGGAGTCTTGGCGGCGACGGTCTCGATGTCCATTCCACCCGAGGCCGAGGCCATGAAGGCGACACGATGCGCTGCCCGATCAACCAATAGGCTCATGTACAACTCGCGGCGGATCTCCGTCGGCTCCTCAATCAGGACCGAGGTCACCGGCAGACCGTTCGGCCCGCTTTGATGGGTCCTGAGACGGCTGCCCAGGAGCCGTTCCGCCTCGGCCTCGACGCTCTCGACGCTGTCGACCAGCACCACGCCGCCAGCCTTGCCACGACCACCGGCGTGCACCTGGGCCTTGACGACCCAGCGCTCCCCGCCGAGGGCCACTGCCGCGTCACGCGCCTCCAGCGGACTCCGGGCGATCTTTCCCCGCGGAACCGCAATCCCATTCTCGCGAAACAGGTCTTTAGCTTGGTATTCGTGCAGATTCATGACTATTCAGCAGACTCGTGCTTGTGGGCGAAACTGGACTGAGGCGAAAACCTGCTTGCATCAGCTCCGCCGGTCATCAGGGAAGCACCGCGATATGCAGCACTTGCCGCCAAGCCGGAAGCAACCTCCTGCTTGGCCCGCTTCGACAACGGAAACATAGACGCCACCTTTAGGGTTATGCTGTGCGCGCACTGCTGGCGCCGGCCCCGCGACCAGCTCAGGCCCGGCATCACCGTACCCTCATCCCCGAGCATGCCAAGCTCCAACACAACAAGCAATGCCGACTCCCGCCGCAAAATCGAGGCCTATCCACGCGACAGTGCCCTGACTTGGCTTTTTCTCTACCGGCTGATTCTGGCCATACTGCTGCTGACCGTGTTTTCATACCCTGAGGGGACGCCGTGGCTGGACCGGGTGGGGGATACACAAACAGCGCGTCTGCTACTCGCAACCCAGGCGGCGCTGATCCTCATGAGCGGGTTGCTGATTCCGGCACGTTGGCCGACGCGTGAACAGCAAATAGAAGTCGCGGTCTTCGTTGACATCCTCGTCTACACGCTGCTGATGCATATCAGCGGCGGCGTCGCCACAGGACTGGGCTTGCTGCCCGCAATCGCCGTCATCGCGGGCGCCATCCTGATGGAGGGCAGACTGTCGCTGCTGTTTGCGTCCATGGCGACACTGGCTGTCATCACCCAGCAGATCTATTCCGATCGCTACATCGGCACCCAGGCAGGCACCTATACCCAGGCGGGACTCCTGGGGCTCACGTATTTCGCCGTGGCGCTGCTGGTCCACGTACTGAGCTCCCGGTTGCGCGAGACGGAGCGACTCGCGGCGCGGCGCAAGGTCGACATCGCGGACCTCTCAAAACTCAACGAATATGTCATCCAAAGCATGTCCATGGGCGTGCTCGCCATCGATGGCGAGCGCAAGCTGATGCTGCTGAACAACGCCGCGCGCCGCCTGCTGAATCTGCCCAACGCAAGGCCCGGCGACGCGTTGTTTCGGCTTGTACCGACCCTCCGGGCTTGGTTCGTCCGGGAACTCAAGCGGGGGGACTCGGGCGACAGTCTGATTCGTCTCGGGGAGGCGGAGGTACTGCCAACCTTGCATCTGCTCGGCGAGGGACGTGCCACAGGTGCATTGATCTACTTGCGCGACAACCGCGAGATGCTGCACCAGGCCCAGGAGATGAAACTGGCTTCCCTGGGCCGGCTTACCGCAAGTATCGCGCATAATATTCGGAATCCGCTGTCATCGGTCACTCACGCCTCCCAACTCCTGGCCGAGTCGGACCAGCTCGGCGACGACGACCGCAACCTGCTCGGAATCCTACGTCGCAACGCGCTCCGTATCGACGAGACCGTGACCAGCGTATTGGAACTCTCGCGCCGCCAGGAGCCGGACGCCCAGGAGTTGGACCTGGCCCAATGGCTGACAAACTTCAATGACGAATATAGAGAGAACCATCCCGACAACGCTGAGCATATTCGGCTCGAGATTCGTGACGGACCACACAATTCGCGGGCCGATCCGCGACATCTGGGCCAAATCCTCCGCAATCTTTGCGACAATGCCATCAAGCACGGCGCGTGGCCAGATGAATCCCCTCAGGTCACGCTCAGTGTCGCGCGGGACAGTGAACGAGATGTAGTCGCGATGACTGTGGCCGACAAAGGACCGGGGGTAGCCGAGGCGCACTTGCGTGAAGTCTTCGAGCCGTTCTTCACAACATCGAGCAGTGGCACGGGGCTTGGCCTGTACGCGGCGCGTGAGCTGGCGCACGCGAACGGGATTCGCTTGGAGTATGCTGGCAACAATCCGACAGGCGCCTGTTTCACGCTGACCTTCTTATCGATATACCCCACGCGCGAATAGCCGAAATGAGTGACGCAAGAGCGCTTATCGTCGACGATGAGGCGGATATTCTCGAACTGGTCACCATCACCTGCACACGGATGGGCATTTCCACCCGCAGAGCCGAGACACTGGCGGATGCGACACGCTTGCTCGATCACGAGCGATTCGACCTCTGCCTAACGGATATGCGCCTCCCCGACGGCGACGGAACAGATCTCGTCCGCACCATCGCCGACCGGTTTCCTAACCTCCCGGTGGCCATGATCACGGCTTACGGCAATATGGAATCCGCGGTCGCGGCCATGAAGGCGGGGGCGTTTGACTTCGTCTCCAAACCACTCGATCTGCAGGTGCTGCGCAACCTAATTGGAGCGGCACTGCGTTTAGGTGAGCCCCATGGCCCCGCCCTCGACCCGACAAAAGACGGCGTGTCGGGCCTGCTGGGAACCTCTCGGCAGATGCGGGATATTCGTACCATTATCGCCAAGCTCGCCCGCAACCAAGCGCCTGTGTTCATTAGCGGGGAGAGCGGCACCGGAAAGGAGTTGGCCGCTCGCCTGATCCACGAACAGGGGCCGAGGGCGGACAAGGCGTTCGTCCCGGTCAATTGCGGGGCGATCCCGACCGACCTGGTCGAAAGCGAGCTGTTTGGACATCGGCGGGGGAGTTTCACAGGCGCCGTCAGTGACAAGCAAGGGCTGTTTCAGGCCGCCGACGGCGGCACGCTCTTCCTCGACGAAATCGCTGATCTGCCGCTGCCGATGCAGGTGAAACTGCTTCGGGCCATTCAGCAAAAGAGCGTGCGTCCAGTCGGTGCCGAGCTGGAGATTCCGGTCGACGTGCGGATTATCAGCGCGAGCCACCGCGACCTGAAGGTCGCGGTGGAGAGCGGTGCCTTCCGCCAGGATCTGTTTTACCGAGTCAATGTCATCGACTTGGACATTCCACCGCTGCGGGAACGTCCAGAGGACATCGACGTCCTTGCCACGCATATCCTGGAGCGTATCGCGGCGGATGCCGGCAGCCCCCCAAAGCGATTGTCGGATGATGCCCGAAAGGCCCTGTCGCGCTATCGATTCGAAGGCAACGTGCGCGAGCTGGAAAACATTTTGGAGCGGGCCACGGCCCTTTGCGATGACGGATTGCTACAGGCTGAAAACCTGCGGTTGCGCCAGTCCGAAATGCCCTCGGGATCACAGGCCCCAGCGACCCAGGATGAGCAATCGCCGGACTCGCCTCATGCAGCGGACACCTCGGTCGACCGACCGCTCGAAGCCCAGCTCGGCGAGATCGAGAAACAGGCGATCCGCGAAGCCCTGGACAGTACCCACTGGAACCGCACCGCTGCTGCCAAGCTGCTCGGTATGACTCCGCGGTCGCTGCGCTACCGGCTTGCCAAGCTCGGACTTGACTGACAGATTCGATCCCCTTTGCCCATGCAGGATGATCCGCCGCTCACAGCCATGACGCAGGCTCCCATGGAATCCGGCGCGGCACAACCGGACAGGTTTGTGGACTGGTTTCGCCAGTGCACGCCCTATGTTCACGCCCACCGCGGACGCACCTTCGTCATCGCATTCGGTGGCGAGGCCCTGGCCGACCTAAACCTGCCAGAACTGGTCCATGACATCGCGCTGCTGCATGGTCTCGGCATTCGTCTGGTGCTGGTGCACGGCGCGAGACCGCAGATTGAGAAGCGCCTGGCCGAGCGCGGCGCCAAGATGCGCTATGTCAACGGCCTGCGCGTCACCGACGACGCCGCGCTGGGCTGCGTCAAAGACGCCGCCGGGAGCGCGCGCGTCGAATTGGAGGCGCTCCTGTCCATGGGTCTCGCCAACTCGCCGATGGCAGGCGTGCGCATTCCGGTTGCATCCGGCAACTTCGTCACCGCACGACCGCTTGGCGTACTCGACGGGGTCGACTACCAACACACGGGAGCTGTACGCCGCATCGATCGGGCGTCCCTGCGCGAACGTTTGGACCACGGTGCGGTCGCGCTAATTCCGCCGATTGGCTACTCTCCAACCGGCGAGGTCTTCAACCTAAGCGCTGCCGATATTGCCCGCGCCGCCGCAATCGCGCTAGGTGCCGACAAGCTGATTTATTTGATCGAGGACCAGGGCGTCAGCGACGACAACGGGCGCCTGATCTCAAACCTGCTTGCAGCCGACATCGACAACTTGCTTGAACGTGACCCCGAACCGCTAGAGGATCTCGCACAAGCCCTGCGCGCCGGTGCCGGCGCCTGTCGCAGCGGAATCCGGCGTGTGCATCTGGTCAGCCGGCATGCGGACGGCGCGCTGCTCCGCGAGCTTTTCACCCGCGACGGTGTCGGCACGCTGATCTCAGACCGACCCTTCGAGGAGATGCGGCCGGCACGCATCGACGACGTGGCCGGAGTCCGCGAACTCCTGCGCCCCATGGAACAGAGCGGTGCCTTGGTGCAGCGTCATCGCGAGCATCTGGAGACCGACATCGATCGTTTCCAAGTCACCGAGCGCGACGGCACCGTCATCTCCTGCGCGGCGCTGTTCGCCTTTCCCAACGAGCAGATGGGCGAACTCGCCTGCGTCGCCGTACACCCGGACTACCGCGACCACGGACGTGGCGACCGACTGCTCGCGCGAATGGAGGCGCTGGCGCGGGAACGCGGGCTGGTGCGGCTATTCGTCCTCACCACACAGACCGCGCATTGGTTCCGAGAGCGCGGATTCCAGCCCGCGCGCCTCGTCGATCTCCCGCTCGCTAAACAGCAGCTCTACAACTACCAGCGCAACTCGCAGGTCTACATCAAACAACTGACGGGCTGACCGTTCAGCCTAGAAACGGCGGTTGGACGGCCAATTGCCGTTTCTAGGCTCAGTCCTTTCGCGCTAGGACCGGCGGCAATACGCTCTTGGCAACACGCTTGGACAGCGTGTAGATGCGCCGCATCTGATCCACAAAGGACATTTGCATCCTGACCAGCTCGATATAGCCGAGATCGTCCGCGGAGAGACGCTCCGCCTTGCGGCTCAGCAACCGATCCGCTTTTTGCCGAAGGCTGTCCTTCATCATCACCACGGACTCCGCCGCCTGCTGATCGTCGTTCCGCACGGCCTGGACTGCGCGTTCCACCGATTCGACGGTGGCCTCATAGAGTTCGATCAACATCTGTCGAGTCTCGCTGCCTGTCTGGCCCTTGAGTCCCACGGCCTTGCGCCCGAGTGCGACGATGTCGGTTTCGATGACATCCGCCAGACTCTCGAAATTGTCCGTCGCGCTCATCAAGACTTGGAGTTCTTGGCTCTCCTTGTCTGACAGTAGACCCCGACGAATCTTGCCCAGGTAGGCGAGCACTGCTGCCTCGAGAATGTCCACCTCGTCGTCCCGGCGAGCAATGGCCTCCAGCTGTTTCAGGTCCGCGTTCTTTAGAGCGGGACCAAGATCCTTCAGCATCTCAAGCGTGATGCTGCCCATCCGCCCCACCTCCAGGCGTACCTGCTGGAGCGCGACCGAAGGTGCCGCAAGAGCGGCGTCGTTGAGGAACTCCGGTTCGATGATCACCCCGGGTGCGCGCTCGCGCTCCGGCACTAGCCGCTCCGCGACGCGCGCGAACAAACCGGTAAAACCGATGAACAGCAGCGTGTTTATGACGTTGAACAGGGTGTTGGCGTTGGCGATCTGACGGGGGACGTCGGCCGCCGCCGAGGCCCTACCTTCGAGCCCCGAGGTGCTTGGCGAGATCCACACCGCCAGATCCACCAGCAACCAGATGGCAGGGAGCCAGATCAGCGTCCCGACGACGTTAAAGACGACATGCACGGCAGACGCACGCAGGGCATCGGTAGACGTCGCGCTCAGAAAGCCCATCAGGGCCGTCGTGACCGCCGTTCCAATGTTGGCCCCCAGGGCCAATGCGATCCCCGCGGGAAGCGACAACAGACCCTCGCTGGCCATCGCGATGGCGATGCCCACTGTGGCCGCGGAAGACTGGACAATCGCGGTAAAGATCGCACCCGCCAGAATACCCGCCAGCGGGCTTTCCAATCTCACGAGAATGTCGAGAAAGGGCTCGTAGCTGCGGAGCGGCGTCATGGCGTCGCTCATAACACCCATCCCGTAGAACACGAGACCGATGCCCATGACCATCATGCCGTAGTATTTGGTTCTGTCCGCTTTCGCGCCATACACCATAAAGAATCCGATGGCGACGGGACCGAGGGAATAGGCGGACAGATCAAAGGCCAGTAGCTGCGCGGTGACGGTGCTGCCGATATTGGCGCCCATGATCACGCCCACCGACTGGGCAAGGGTCATCATGCCGCCGCTGATGAAGCCGACGACCAATAGCGTCGTCACCGTCGATGAGTTCAGCACGCCAGTGATGAATGCGCCGGTGAGCGCGCCGCTGAACCGATTGGTGGTCAAGGTGCCCAGCACCGTTTTCAATGTGTCGCCCGCGGCCTTGGTCATACCCTCGGAGACCATTTGCAGACCCGCCAGAAACAGGGCGACGCCGCCGAACAGACCAAGGAAAAGCTGAAGCCAGTCCGGCTCATTAGCGACATCTTCAACATCGGCCGCGAACGCGAGAAGGGCGATCGACAACAGGCCCAGACCCAGGGCTGTGCGCAGCAGATGATCCCGAACTATGCCGGCGGTGGACTGCTCAGACTTGGTCCAACTCATCGATTCCCCCTGTAAGAGCTGTTTTGGATGAACGCGGCGCGATTCCGATCATCGGTCGCGCGCTCCCATCCGCGTCATGTCCCGCTTCGCGTCGATGCCGAACTCAGCGCAAGCCAAGCAGGCCGCACCATGCGGGATGCGCCTCGATCAGCGCCATCGCGCGCGGCAGCAGAGTGCGGCCTGGCTCCGTCTTAAACCAGGTGGACGCGCCGGACGGGTGCGGTAGCGGAATCATGTCAGCACCCGCGCCCGGTCCTGCCGTCAAGGCCCAACACTCGCCAACCCGGGCGTCAAGCCGGTCGACCGGCAAGAACTGCGCAATTGCGAGCTTGCCGACTGCGATGATCAGACGTGGTCGAACGAGCGCGACTTCGCGCTGCCACCAGCGGGCGCAGGCATCAATCTCCGCGCGATCCGGCACGCGGTCGCCGCCGCGGGGTTTCTTGCCCGGAAAGCAACGGCAAACCGCACTCATGTGGACTTGCTCGCGGAATCCCTGCTCATCCAGACCGATGTCTTCGAACCAACGAAACAACGTTCTGCCCGCGGTCCAGCAGAATGGCCTCCCCTGTTCGCGCTCCTTGGTCCCTGGTGCCTGGCCGAGCAGAAATATAGGCGAAGGAACCGGCTCACCGTGTACCGGAGGGCCGAACATGCGCGGGCAGGCGCGGCATTGTCTTAACGCCGCCTGCAAATCGACCAAGGGATCCGCGGCCGGGTAAACGTCAGTTTGGATGGCAGACATCGATCAATAGGGAAGTTCACCCTCGTTAGACAGGTATCGCAATCCTTCGGCGTTCGACTATCGATTGAAAAAGACTTGGGGACCGGTCGATCGCCGTTAGTCCCAATCCCCACCGTCGGCACAATGCTCGATGAGATAGGAAACGACCTCTTCCGCGGCATCGAATAACGCTATCTCGACCTCGTTCGGATCGACGGTGCCCTCCGCGTACAAGCGTTCGAGGACAAAATCCACCAGAGGCTGCCAGAATGCCTTGCCGACACCGACACAGGGAAAGGCGTGCAGCTTTCCGGTTTGAATCAGGGTTAGAGTCTCGAACAATTCGTCCATCGTGCCAAATCCACCAGGCATGAAGACGAAACCGGAGGAGTACTTCACCAGCATGACCTTGCGCACGAAGAAATAGTCAAAGGTCAGCGTTCGATCCAGGTAGGGATTTGTTACCTGTTCCTGGGGCAGACGAATGTTGCAGCCGACGCTATGGCCGCCGCCCTCCTGCGCGCCGCGATTGGCGGCCTCCATCACGCCGGGGCCGCCACCCGTCATAACGGTGAATCCCGCCTCCGCGAGGCCGCAGCCAATCTCCCGCGCCAGCCGGTAATACGGGTGGTGGTCATCGAAGCGGGCGGAGCCGAACACCGTTACGGTCTGCCCCAGCTCGTACAGTGCCCGATAGCCGTGCACGAACTCATTGAAAACGGTCACGGCACGGTCGAAATCGGCGAGCAGATCATCCGGTCCGCGGAGGAGTTCGATTTCACGCTGCCCCGGCGCGAGCAACCCGGTCAGATGGGAATCGGCCCCAGCCGGCGATCTGAGCATGTCCTAGAATGCCTTGACGATCCGCTCGATCTGACGCCGATGCACACTGTTGTGCACCGCCGCCAGGGCGTGCCACTGCGCCGCGGACAGTAAGCCGAACCAGGGATGCGGGTGCGCGATACCAGCCCTCAGGTTGCCGAGTTTCTCCACCATATCCGTATAGCGATCGACCAGTAGGGCCAGATCATCAATCTGTTCCGGACCTGCCTCGGGGACCGGTTTGACGTCTTCGACGCGCACGTCGGTGCTAGTACCGTGGCCGGCATAGAGCCGCGGCAAGGCCGCGGCGATCGCAGTATTGACGATGACCAGGTGTTCCAGGGTCATAAAGACCGACCAGTTGCGACTGCTGTCTTCAATGCCGAGAAACCGTGGGATCAGAACCCTGCGGCGCCCGGCATCCTCGGACAACCGGCGCGCCGTGTCGAGGGCACGCAGCGCCTCGTCACGGAATACGGCTGTCAGGCGGTCCTTCGCAACCAATTGCGCGGCAAGCCGAATACCAACTCCGAGCAGGTTGCGTTCCAGCCTGGGAATGCCGGCGCCGGGTGGTGCCAGCCAGTTGTCGTCGTGGTTCATCACTGCCCTCCTCAGGGTCGCCCTGCGGCCATGGCGATAGCGCCCTCCGATGTCATTTGCGGCCGGCCTGGCTCTTTAACCAGGTATCCCGCAGGGTCACGGTACGATTGAACAAGAGGCGCTCTGGCGTCGAATCCTGGTCAACGATGAAATAGCCCTCTCGCTCGAACTGACACAGGTGGCCAGGGCCAGCGGCGGCCAGACCGTGTTCAACGATGCAGCCTGTCAGGGTCCGTAGGGAATCGGGATTCAGATCGTCGCGGAAATCCCTCCCCCCGCTGCCAGGCTGGGGCACGGTGAACAGTCGATCATAGAGCCGCACCTCGGCCTGCACGCCATGCGCCGCCGACACCCAGTGGATCACCCCCTTGACCTTGCGCCCCTCGGGATTTCTGCCCAGGGTGTCCGGGTCGACGGAGCAGTGCAGCTCAACGACCTCCCCTGCGCCGTCCTCGATAACCTCGTCGCAGCGAATCACATAGGCATTGCGTAGTCGCACCTCGCCGCCCGGCACTAGACGCTTGAAACCCTTGGGGGGCACCCGCTCGAAGTCGTTTCGGTCGATGAAAAGCTCGCGGCTTAAGAGCACGTCTCGAACACCCATGGACGCATGCTTGGGATGATTGCTTGCGCTAACAGCCTCCGGGGCGGCATCGGGTAGATTGGTCAACACAACCTTGAGCGGATGCAACACGGCCATCGCCCGAGGGGCATTCGCGTCGAGGTCGTCTCGGATCGCGCTCTCAAGCATGCCTATCTCCACCAGATTGTCGGACTTGGTGACGCCGATACGCTCGCAGAACTCGCGAATCGAGCCCGCGGTGTAGCCGCGCCGACGTAGTCCCGCAACCGTGGGCATGCGCGGATCGTCCCAGCCCTCGCAGATGCCCTCATCGACGATCTGCGTCAGCAGTCGCTTGCTCATGACAGTGTATTCAAGATTAAGCCGGCTGAATTCGATCTGACGCGGCTTCGACGGCACGGAGACATTGTCAACGCACCAGTCATACAGCGGCCGGTGGTCCTCAAACTCCAGCGTGCACAGGGAATGCGTGATGCCCTCAAGGGCGTCCGAAATCGGGTGCGTGAAGTCGTAGGTGGGATACAGGCACCATTCACTGCCGGTCTGGTGGTGAATCACGCCGTGTCGGATGCGGTACAGCACCGGATCACGCAAATTGACATTGGGCGAAGCCATATCGATCTTCGCCCGCAGCGTGCGCGCTCCATTCGGGAACTCGCCGGCACGCATGCGCTGAAACAGGTCCAGGTTCTCGTCAACGGATCGATCGCGATACGGGCTATCGCGGCCGGGTTCCGTGAGGGTGCCCCGGTAGGCGCGGGTATCGTCCGCGCTGAGATCGCAGACATACGCAAGGCCCTTGCGGATCAGTTCCTGCGCAAACCCATACAACCGCTCGAAGTAATCGGATGCGAAGTACAGCCGGTCGTCCCAGTCGTAGCCAAGCCAGCGCACATCAGCCTTGATCGACTCGACGAACTCCACATTCTCCCTGTGCGGATTGGTGTCGTCGAAGCGCAGGTTGCAGCTGCCACCGTAGTCCCGGGCAACCCCAAAATTCAGCACGATGGACTTAGCATGACCGATGTGGAGATAACCGTTCGGCTCCGGCGGAAAACGCGTCCTGATGGCCTCATGCTTTCCGCCGGACAGGTCGTCGTCGATGATCTGGCGAATGAAGTTTGTGCGTGCTGTGTCGGACATGAAGCTGTTCTTGTAGTGGTCTCTGGCATACCCCTGGCTTCCTTGGCGGGAGGCTCGAGGATCACAGTAGCCCCGACGACTTCGACTCGGAAGTCTGAGGGACCGAGAGGACGAATCTAGACGCGTCAGCATACTTTACTTACGCGGCTCCGTAGAAGCCCGAAGGCCCTGACGTGCGAGATGTCGTTTGCCAGAACGGCCCGCTGCCACTACCCTGTTGGCGCCCATACTGATGAGCCGCGCGACATGTGCAGCAAGTGCGGCGAACATCGAGACAAAGCCGAGACGATGGGCACCCGTGGCCGCCGCTGTCCAATCGGTCTGGCCCGCGTCGGTCACCGCATTTACCAGACGGAGTCATACAATGCATAGAATCAACCCCATCGCCCTGGTCGCACTGTGCAGCGTCGTCGCTGCGTCTCTTGCAATGAGTCAGGAAGACGCATCGCCGGATCAAGCTGGGACACCTGCCGATGCGTTCATGCAGGAGCTCGATAAGAACGCTGACGGCAAGGTCAGCCTCGACGAGGCCAAGGGGCCGCAAAAGGAGCAATTCGAAAAAATGGACACCGACGGCAGCGGCAGCATCAGCGCCGATGAGGCCAGCGCGGCGTTCAAGGATAAGGTGCCGCCGGAAATGCTCGAGGCCATGCAGGAGCGCGGCATGCCTGATCCTGGCGAGACCTTCGTCAACAACCTAGACAGCAACAAGGACGGCAGCGTCGATCACGAAGAGTTCCAACAACCGTCCACAAAATCCTTTGCGCAGATGGACAAGGACGGTGACGGCGGCGCGACCGCGGAAGAAGCTGCCGAGTACTTCGACCAGTTGCGCGACAAGATGAAGCAGCAAATGCAACAAATGCAGCAGATGCAGGAAAAGCCTCCGTCGGAGTGATCGACCGGCCCGGCGGGCCGAGCTGCGTCAGCTCAGGCGCCTGATTCCGGCGGGCACGGGCGCCAGATCGTCTCTCCGGAAGAGATCGAAATCGTAGAGTACATCCCTCCCCATGGAATAGACGCGGGCGGGCGGGCGAAGCGCATGGTCCAGCAGGTCTGACCGTCGCATGGTGACGCCGGTGCGGCCGCGGCCGATGATCAGCGGCGCCACGGTGATCTGGAGCCGGTCGAGCAGGTCCTCCGCCAAGAATCGGGACACGGTAACGCCGCCGCCTTCGATGAACAGGCGGCGCA